>DWUT01000152.1 GCA_019120615.1 Candidatus Mediterraneibacter norfolkensis | reverse complement strand
CTGTTTGGAAAAATAGTACATATCATCCCCAAAATCCCCCTGTGCCCCATAATAACTTGTACTGTACAGCATAACAAGTCCGAAGCACATCAGAAAAACGACCGCGAGCAGAAAATCATAATCGAAATACTGTTCTTTTTCCGCATTCTTTTTCCGCAGCCGGTATACGACAGCGGCAAGCCCTGTCCTCTGAGGCCTTCTTCTCGCCGAAGCACGGGCCTGCGCCGGCCCCGGGGTCCTCACCACCTCTCTTCTCGCATCGATCCTTCTCTGATAAGCAGAAGGATTTACCGGACGCATGGGCTGCGTATCTCCCAAATCTCTCCGCCCGGAATTTCTGTTCACATTGTCCCCCTGCCCGCGCCGTCTGATCGGCTGTACAGTCCTGCTTCTCATATAATCATCACCTATCTTGCATTCATTACCGGATGAATCGGTTTTCCATGTTCAAAGAACCGGTCATACCATACAAGGAAAATATATACTGTCCATATCTTGCGGCTGTTGTCCGTCTTCTCATTATGGTTCTTTTCGTTTTTATGGTCATCCAGCATTTTTAAGAGCATCTCTGTCCGGAAAAACTTCTTTGCCGCATCAGACTGAAACATCTCCCTGACCTTTTGATAATACTTGTCCTCCTTCAGCCAGACACGGATCGGGATCGGGAATCCAAGTTTCTTCTTTTCCGCAGTCTTACTCCTTATGTTTCTGTCCGCAGCCGCGCGAAGAGCCACCTTCGTCCGGGGCGCCTGAACTTTATATTCCAGAGGCAGTGTCTCCGCCAGCTCTAGAACCTTCTTATCCAGGAACGGAACTCTGACTTCCAGAGAATTTGCCATTCCCATCTTGTCTCCTTTCATAAGGATATCATGAACCAGCCAGAGATGCAGATCCACATACTGCATCTTTGTCACCGGATCCTTCCCCTGCACTCTGTCGTAGAGCGGACGTGTCACCTTCTGAATTCCCGGCTCACAGCCCTTTTTCAGTATCCTGTCTGCCTCGCGCTCTGTGAAGATATTCGTCGCATTTGCAAAATAACGCTCCTCCAGCGTCTTCCCGTGGCGCATCAGAAATCCTCTTCCTTTCATCCCCCGGGGCATACAGTACTCCGCGAATTTCCCCAGGATCCGGCGGATCCCTATCGGAATCTTGTTAAAGGATGTATGTTCAAGCGGTTCACAATAAATATTGTATCCGCCGAACAGCTCATCCGAACCTTCTCCCGAGAGAACGACCTTTACCTTCTTCGATGCTTCCTCGCTCAGGAAATACAGAGCGATCGCCGCCGGATCTGCCACCGGCTCATCCATATAATACTGGATATCAGAAAGCCTGTCCCAGTACTCATCCGGTGTGATCACCCTGGCGTCGTTCTTCATATTGATACTTGCGGCAAATTCCTTCGCATCCTGGATCTCGCTGTATTTCCCCTCGTCAAATCCAACGGTAAAGGTACGGTCCACCTGTCCCAGATACGTCAGATAGCTGGAATCCACACCGCTCGACAGATAGGACGCCACTTCCACATCGCTGATCTTGTGCATCTGCACAGACTCCTTCATCACTGTCTCGATATCATCCACAACTTCGTCAAAAGGCTTTCTGCAGTCTCCGGAAAAATTCGGTTCAAAGTATCTCGTGCTCTCCAGTTTTCCGTTCTCATAGACAAAGTAATGTCCAGGCTGCACGCAGAACACACCTTTGAAAAAGGTCTCGTTTGTGGGGACAAACTGAAAGGACAGATAATTTCCCAACGCATCCTCGTTAAACACCTTGTCAAACTTCGGGTGCTCCATAAACGCCTTGATCTCCGACGCAAACATGAGCGTCCCATTCATCTGCGCATAATACAACGGTTTAATGCCGAAAATATCTCTTGCCGCAAAAAGCTTTTTCTTCTTCGTATCCCAGATCGCGAATGCATACATGCCGCGGAGCCTTTCCACAAGTTTCTCTCCCCATTGCTCATATCCGTGGATCAGTGTCTCGGAATCCGTATTTGAGACAAACACATGCCCCGCTTCCACCAGGTCCTCTCTCAGCTCCTGATAATTGTATATCTCTCCATTAAACACGAGCACCATGCTCCGGTCCTCATTGTAAAGCGGCTGATCACCAACAGATGAGAGATCGATAATACTCAGTCTGCGAAATCCCAGCGCCGCGTCTTCATCCACATATTTCCCTTCACTGTCCGGGCCTCTGTGGATGATCGTATTCATCATATTTTCCAGAACCTGCTCTCTGTCTTCCACACTTCCGACAAATCCTGCAAATCCACACATATAGTTCTTTCTCCTTTGATGTCATGATTTTATTATTATATCCTCTTTTACATGGAAAAACAACTCTTCCATACAAAGCAAAAGCAATGATACAAATACACTCCCTCGTATATCTATATCATTGCTTTCCAGGATAATCGGGGTGACAGGATTCGAACCTGCGGCCTCACGGCCCCCAGCCGTGCGCTCTAACCAAACTGAGCCACACCCCGTCGACTTGTATATTATATATAATTTCTCCGAAAAAGTAAAGCATAACATTTTTAAATTTTTTCCATATTATAATTTTGTAAAATAGTTTGAAAGGAAAATGGAAAATGCCGAATTGCCAGAATAATATGTACGGCAGGACAACAGGCAGTATGCTGCCCCGTCAGACTGCCTCTTCACGCAATACAGGCTGCTGCGGCAGGAACACAGGGAGACTTCAGGCAGATGTCACTCCCACCGTGTCCCGTAACTGCAGCAGGGAAGATTGCGGCAGGAACGACGACTTCCTGAAAGGTACCACTATCGCCATGGCCTATGTTCCGTGGCAGCAATGGCAGAATGTCTATGAGATCTGCCGCGGTTTTGAGCGTGGAACGATCTTTGAGGACCTGAATAAACCATTCACAGGGAAAGGAGGCCGTAGATAATGAACAGACCAAAAAACAGAAAAGAATTATTAGATCATATCAATCATGTCAGTTTCGCTGTCGATGAAGCAAAACTTTATCTGGACACCCATCCCTGTGATCCGGAAGCGCTTGCGTATTTTAAAGAATTCAGCCGGGAAAGAAACCTGGCAATGAAGGAATACGCCAGAATCTACGGACCGCTGACCGTTGACACGGCGGACGATACCTGTGCCGACAGATGGAACTGGATTAATGAGCCATGGCCATGGCAGGAAGGAGGATGCTGATTTATGTGGAATTATGAAAAAAGACTTCAGTATCCTGTGAAGATCACACAGACAAACCCAAAACTTGCTCAGATCATCATCACTCAGTTCGGCGGACCGGACGGAGAGCTCGCCGCTTCCATGCGCTATCTCTCCCAGAGATATACCATGCCTTATAAAGAAGTAACCGGCATCCTGACGGATATTGGCACTGAGGAGCTGGCTCATATGGAAATGATCTGCGCCATTGTTTACCAGCTGACAAAAAATCTGACCCCGGAGGAGATTGAACGGTCCGGCTTTGGACCCTACTACGTGGATCACACACTGGCTCTCTGGCCCCAGGCCGCCAGCGGAACTCCCTGGACCGCTACAGTATTTCAGTCCAAAGGTGATCCCATCACAGACCTGCACGAGGATATGGCAGCAGAACAGAAAGCCCGCACCACTTACGACAACATTCTCCGTCTTATAAAAGATCCGGAAATCTGTGATCCGATCCGTTTCCTCAGAGAACGGGAGATCGTTCACTATCAGCGTTTTGGTGAAAGTCTCCGGATCGTCCAGGAAAAACTCGACAGCAAAAACTTCTATGCGTTTAATCCTGAGTTCGACCGATAACTTTTCTCTGTACAGAATCTGCAGATAAGACCATACCGTCCCGCGAAAAGACCTGCGGATGCACATTTTTGTATCCGCAGGTCCAGATTTAATCTCTGTTCTCTTCTCTGCACTCGACTGTTTAATACGCCCCTACTTTCTCGCTATCAGAGTGACGTCTACCGTGGTCTCCTCATATTCTCCGTTGGTCTGAGGGATCTGCACTGTCAGTGTAACCGTATCCCCCACCGAATAATACCGGAGCTGCTCCTGAAGGGCTTCCATTCCGTCCACGGTCATTCCGCCGATCGCCGTAATCACGCACCCTCTGCTCATGCCTGCCCGGTCAGCTCCACCTCCCGGAGTCACTTCTGACACATAGACCCCGCTTGGCATATTGAGCTGCCGGGAATACTCTGCCGGAACACTCATTCCCGTGATTCCGATCACACCCTGATCTTCTTCCGCTACTCTTGTCTTTGTCTCCTGATTCATCAGGTTCTGGATCAGATCACTGACGTCACTGATCGGGATAGCATATCCCACTCCTTCGACTGTCTCTCCAACAAGCTTGGATGAATTGATCCCGATCACCTCTCCATTCACATTGACAAGCGCACCGCCGCTGTTTCCGGGATTGATGGCAGCATCTGTCTGGATCAGCTGGGCGTCGCTGTCGCTCTCAACCGGCTCTCCCGTCTCCCCGTCTGTTTCCGAAGCGGAACGGTTCAGCGCACTGATTACGCCCGTCGTGACTGACTGCCCGTAACCCAGTGCATTGCCGATGGCGATGGCCGGTTCCCCGACCTTCAATGTCGTGGAATCACCCAGCGTCGCGACAGAGATGGCATCCATAGTCTCATTGGATATTGTATCCAGAGGCACTGCGATCACAGCAACATCATATTCAGAATCAGATCCTTTTATGTTTGCCTCCAGACTGGTCCCGTCATTGAATGTGACAGTCAGCGTGTCGCTTCCTGAAATCACATGATTGTTCGTCACGATCAGAAGCTCTGAATCGTTCTGAGATACGATAATACCTGTACCTGCGCTCTCGCTTTTCTGCTCGCTCACACCGCCGAAGAAGTTCTGTACCTCTTCCACACTCATATTTGTGATCGACACGATCGACGGCATCACACTCTCCACAACCGCCGACACATCCGAAGTAACGACACTGGACGTCTGAGAAAGAGAGGCATTGCTGCTGACTGTTCTGGCCCCCTCTGTTGAGGACTGTGAAGGACTATTCAAACCGAGAATCCGGCTCCCTATGATATTTGAAGTAAGAAAGGCTGCGCTGGAGACTGCGCCGAACAGAAGCGCCAGTCCTGTTACAGCCACAGCTTTCGGCATCTTCTTTTTCGGTTTCTTCCCGCTCCCGTCTGAATACGGCTCCCCGCCTCCATACTGGTAGTTCCCGTTTGTATTGTTCTGGTTATAATAATTGTATTGATTATCCATACGAATTACCTGCCTTCTCCTGTATTTCATCTTATGGCTATATCGTAACTCTGTATTGTGTTTAAAATGTGTTCATTCAATTAACAAATATTGAAGCTTCTGCCATCTCACTCCACTGTAACTGATTTTGCCAGATTTCTCGGTTTATCCACATCGCATCCTCTGCCGACAGCGATATAGTATCCAAATAGCTGCAGGGGAATGATTGCCAGTGAGTTCGTAAAAAACCTGTTCGTCTCCGGAATATAAACAACATAATCCGCCGCACGGTTGATCTCGTCATTGCCTTCATTCGTCACCGCCAGTACAAACGCGCCTCTTGTGCGGACCTCCACAATATTGCTGATCATCTTCTTATAAAGTTCTTCCTGGGTCAGCACCGCTGTCACCAGTGTTCCCTCCTCGATCAGGGAGATGGTGCCGTGTTTCAGCTCCCCTGCCGCGTATGCCTCGGAATGGATATAGGAAATCTCCTTAAGCTTCAGTGAGCCTTCGAGAGAGATCGCATAATCTATCCCTCTTCCGATAAAGAAGACATCTTTTGCGGCCACATATCTGTTTGCAAATTTCTGTATCTTATTTTTGTTATTCAAAAGCAGCTCCACCTGATCCGGAATCCGTTTCAGATCCTCAATATACCGCTCCAGTTCTGTCTCCGTTATCTTTCCCCTGATCTTCGAGAACTTGAGGGCAAGCAGATAAAGGGCAATCAGCTGACAGGAGTATGCCTTGGTAGTAGCCACAGCAATCTCCGGTCCTGCCCAGGTATACATGACATTATCCGCCTCCCTTGCAATGGAACTGCCCACGACATTCACAATGCCGAGCACTTTTGCCCCCCTTGCATGTGATTCGCGGAGTGCTGCAAGAGAATCCGCCGTCTCTCCCGACTGACTGATCACAATCACCAGGGTACCCTCATCAAGAATCGGGTCTCTGTAGCGGAACTCACTTGCAAGATCTACTTCCACCGGGATTCTTGCCATTCCCTCCAGAACATATTTTCCAGTCACACCAGCATGGTATGCTGAACCGCACGCCACGATCATGATCTTCCTTACAGCCCGGATCTCCTCGTCAGACATCCCCAACTCTTCGATCACGATATCATTTCCCTTAATCCGCGGAGAGAACGTATCCTCAATCGCCTTGGGCTGCTCATACATCTCCTTGAGCATGAAATGCTCG
>DWUT01000151.1 GCA_019120615.1 Candidatus Mediterraneibacter norfolkensis | reverse complement strand
ATCCGGCATCCTGCCCTGTGAAGCCCGGACTTTCCTCGTCTGCTGCCTTTCGGCACCTGCAGCCGCGATCGTCTGTCTTACTTAACACATTTTTCAATTATACTATCGGAATCAGAAACTGTCCAGCTTTTTCTTCCATGCCGGACCTTCCGTCATATCCATGGGTAAAGTTCACATCTAACTCTCCCTGTCATACTCCCTCGTCAACGATCAGATCGTCACCGTCTGCCGCCGTCGTCGCGAGTTCATCGCACCTCTCGTTCTGGGGATGTCCGTCATGTCCTTTCACCCAGTGGAATGAGGCGTCATGGGGTTCTTTTGCCTTCAGGAGCCGTTTCCACAGATCCACATTTTTCACCGGCTCATTCTTTCCCCGCTTCCATCCCTTTCGGATCCATCCGTCCACCCAGTGCTGGTTGAACGCGTTCACCACATACTGGGAATCCGAATAGATCTCCACGGTGCAGGGGCGGTTCAGCGCCTCCAGCCCGGCAATCACCGCCATCAGCTCCATCCGGTTGTTGGTCGTCTTTACATACCCCTGGGACATTTCCTTTACATGGAGCTGTCCCTTCGGATCCACATACTCCAGAACTGTCCCGTATCCTCCCGGGCCGTCCGGATTTCCTCTCGCTGCCCCGTCTGTATAGATCTTTACAAGCATATCGTTATCGTTTCCTCTCTGTCAGACTTATTTTTCCAGAAGAAAGGCCTGCCCTTCCCTCTCAATCCTGACGATCCTTTCCTCATAGGCCTGGGCACATTTCTCCAGGGCAAGCCGGTCAAAGACCGTATAGTTCTCCCAGAAATGCATGGGAAATACCCATTTTGTATCCGTTCTCTTCATAAAACAGTCCAGTCCCCAGCAGTACTGTTCCCCCAGCCTGGGATCCACGGGAACAAAGGCAATGTCGATCTTCTCCCCCTGGAGTTTGTTGATCTCGGACTGATATGCCCGGCACATCGCCGTATTGTATTCCTCGGGCTCTCCCTCCCAGTGCCACCAGTTCAGATCGCCTGCATGATAGACTGCTTTTCCGCCGTAATTCACAAGGAACGCGACCCCCTCATCCGTAGAGCGCAGAGTCCGGATCCTGCATCCCCTCACTTCCCTCTCTTCATTCGGATTTACCGAAATGACATCCTCTTCTTCTCTTACAGAAATGTCAGAGGAAATGAGAAAACAGATCTGCTCAAACTGCTCTCTCAATGAGAACACTTCCCTGCGGTAATGATCGTAATGCCCGTGGCTTACGAACACGAACATTTTCTTTCCGGTATCCATCCGGGGAAGCTTTCCTTTATAATAGTCAAAGAGGAAAAAGGCGTCCTCCATCTCAAGAAGAAATCCGCTGTGTCCAAGATATGTCACCTTCATCATAAGCTCAATGCCTCCACTGCTTCCACTATTTCCGGAAGAATATATTCCATATCCTCCTTTGCCAGCTTTGCGCTCTCCGGAAGATTGATGATCAGCGTCCGGTTCCGAATCCCTGCTGCCGAACGATCCAGGATCACTTTTTTGGAATAGCGGATGTTGTATGCTCTGAGCGCCTCCGGGATTCCGGGAAGGATACGGTCCGCCGTTTCAAACAGCGCGTCCGGCGCACAGTCGGCGGGCCGATATCCCACCGAGCCGGTGGTCAGGATCAGATCCACGGAGCCGCTGTCACAGAGCTGTCTTATCACAGAGACAAGTACATCCTTCTCCTCCGGAATCACGCCCGCCGCCTTCACCTCAAATCCGATATGCACCAGCATCCGTTTCAGTGCAGTCGCCGCAGCGCTTTCCGCTTTTGCCTTATATGCCCCGGTATCAAGTGTAAATATTGCTGCTCTCATCATTCGTACCCCTTTCTGTTTATCTCACTGCCCCTTTTCCCTTCCCCTCCGGAAAAGGGAGATATCTCTTCCGTCTGCCCTTTCGTTCCTATCCAAGGATCCTCCGCGCAGACTCATTTGCCTTTGCATAGATTTCTTCTCCGGAGCGGTCCAGGAAGAACTCACCGTCCCTGTACAGGACTTTTCCGCCGACCATGGTCATCTTCACGTTCTGTTTGCTTCCGCTGAACACAACGTTGCGCTCGATGTTCTGGATCGGCTGCATGTTAGGCTGCATCAGATCTATCATAATCAAATCCGCCTTCTTTCCTTCCGCAAGTGTATCGCACTCCGGAAGTCCCATTGCGTGCGCTCCGTTCACCGTCGCCATCTTCAGGACCTCCATTGCAGGGACTGCCTCCGGATCGTCGCAGACTGCCTTCTGAAGGCCTGTCACAAGGAACATCTCCCGGAACATGTCAAGGCAGTTGTTGCTGGCCGCGCCGTCCGTTCCGATGGCGACCGGGATATCCAGATCAAGATAGCGTTTCACCGGAGCGATGCCGCTGGCAAGCTTCAGGTTCGACGCCGGGTTTGTGACCACGTACAGGCCTCTCTTCTTAATGATATCAAAATCACTGTCGTCCATGTGAACGCCGTGGAAGAGACCGCCTCCGTAGTTGAACAGTCCCAGAGAATCCATATACGCCACAGGGGTCATGCCTGTGCGGTTCCTGCAGTCTTCCACCTCTTTTTTCGTCTCGGAACAGTGGCCATAGACCGGAGCTTTGTATTTTTCCGCAAGGGCGGCAAGCCCCTCCATCAGTTCCCGGCTGGTGGTGTACTCCGCATGGAATCCCAGCTGGAACGAGACAAGCCTGTGAGGATCCTGATTATAGGTATGGTAATCCGCCTCGACCTCTTCCAGAGTTCCTCCGAAGTTGTTGATGCTCTCGCAGAATACATTTCGGAATCCTGCCTCCTCCACAGCTCTTGCTCCAGCTGCCCGGTGCATGTACATATCAAAGATGGCGGTGGTCCCGCTGGTCAGATACTCCATCACCGCCAGTTTCGTGTGCCAGTACACATCGTCGTCGGTGAGTTTCGCTTCTGCCGGGAACACACGATTATTGAGCCACTCGTCCAGTTTCATGTCATCCGCATGGGAACGGAGGAAAGTCATTGCGGAATGGGTATGCGCATTTTTAAAACCGGGCATGATCAGATTTTTCTCCGCGTCGATCTCCTCATCCCACTTTTTCTCCGAAGCGTCTTTTGCGGGCCCTGCATAAGTGACCGTATCACCCTCGATCCACAGTTCTCCCTCAAAGATGCTCCTGCCCTCTTCCATGGTCAGTATTCTTGCGTTGTATATTCTTGTGTTCATCTTTCATTACTTCCTTTCCTACATCTGTTCGATGATCCGGGTCACCAGACGCTCAAATTCACCGGAACGCTGATCCGCCACGGCCTGCACATCCAGGTGGCTGAGTTCCTCATCGGAAAGTCCGCTGGCCATGTTGGACACACAGGAGATCCCGCACACGCGGATCCCGGCATGGCGCGCAGCGATCGCCTCGCATGCTGTGCTCATTCCCACAGCGTCCGCACCAAGAGCGCCGTACATCCTTACCTCCGCAGGGCTTTCAAAGTTCGGTCCCGTTGTCTGCAGATAGATTCCTTCCCGGAGTGTGATGTTCTCTGCCTCAGCGGTCCTGCGGATCAGGTCCATCAGTTCCGGATCGTAGATATGGGTCATATCCGGGAAACGGTCGCCCAGCTCAGATACATTCTGGCCGATCAGCGGGGAAGGGACAAAGCTGGAGATCTGATCCGTGATCATCATGAAATCTCCCACGTGGAATTTCGGATTGATCCCGCCGGATGCATTGGTCAGGAAGAGGATCTGGATCCCCATCCGTTTCATCAGCCGGGTCGGAAGCACCACTTCTTCCATGGAATACCCTTCATAATAGTGTACTCTTCCTTTCATCGCCACCACAGGCACTTCCCCGATGTACCCGAGAAGGAATCTTCCGTCATGTCCCTCCACGGTCGAAACCGGGAATCCCGGGATATCTCCGTAAGGAATCTCCTTTTCCACTTTCATGTTCTTTGCATATCCGCCAAGTCCTGATCCCAGGATCAGACCCACACGGGGTTTAAAGTCAGTCACTGATCTATAATACTCATAACATTTTTCCAGACGTTCATACTGTGCGCTCATAACTTCCTCCTTTATGTCTGTTGTCACCTACGCAGGAAGGCGCTTCTGCCCACTTCGCTGAAGCGCCTTCCCATATAGATACATTTTTCCTACTGTGATACTAGCCTATTTTCCGCATCTTGTCAAGGAACCTACCGGCGGCGATCAAAGTTTCCTGGACGCCGTAAGATTTCCTATTCCAGGGGACTCTTTGACTCCTTCACCCTCTTCTTCCGCTCCAGCAGCTTTTGGTTCACGCTGGAGAAGGCTCTGGCTCTCCCTTCCAGAAGGATCCTCCTCCCTTCGGGATTCCGCGTATATACAAGATGATATCTCCCAATCCAGGGCTCCATAGATTCCCGGAACAGTTCAGCCTTTTCCCTGGTCCCGGCAAACGCGGAGGGAACACAGTAATATTCTGTTCTCCTTCCTCCCCGTCTCCCCCTGCACAGGAGATAACGCTGGTTGTCCACCGGGGAAAGCAGCTCTGTGACCGCATCCGCAAATACTGCCTTTTCCCGGTCTGTTCCGTCTTCCAGCCACGCCGCGAAGCGGACTCCTTTCTCTTCCGCTGTCTCCACACGGCATCGTTCTGTGACGGTCCCGGATTTTTTCAGAGCGGCAAGGACTCCCTTTGCCGCAGAGCGGAACTGTCTCATGGGAGTCAGCACATGGAGCAGTCTCCTCCCGCAGAGAAGCGTAACGAGTACGAACACTGCAGTAAAAACAAGAAAAATCCTAGTATCCCACATTCCTCCAAAGAAACGGCGTACCCGGAACAGAAGATTCACCCCTTCCATCACAAAGGCAAGAAGCTGGGCACCCAGCGTATTGACAAAGACCGCTCCCCGCCGGACGGCTTTCGGGTGCGCAGTACACTCTTCCACCGTCACAGGATCTCCAGACAGGATCAGTGCCTGCTGCCACTGGCCTGCCACTCCCGCCCGGTCTGCTGACCGCTTTGCCGTCTCCTCGTTGAGTCTGTCCACCATACTTCTTGTATAATCCGGTCTCACCGGAATACCAAGACGTTCGATCCCGTTTTCGATCACCGCTCCGTCAAAGCTCACTCCCAGGATTCCTTTCATCCGCCTCTCCAGCGTATCAAAGTCTTCTGAAAGTACCGGCTCTTCAAAGCCGGCGTTTCTTCTCTCCTGCTGTTCTCTTTTCCCCGGGATGCATACCAGGTGCCAGATGTTGCTGACTTTGTCCGGATGGGACGGATCTTTTCTCACTGCCCTTCCCCTCATCTGATTTCCCAGCACAAAGGAGCCCACAAAACTGGCGAGGATCAGAGAATTGATACAGGGGGAATCCCATCCCTCCCCCAGCAGGGACTTTGTCCCGGTCAGAATCTGGATGTAGCCTCTCTCAAAGATTCTTGTGACCACACCGGTATACCGGTTGATTTCTCCCCGGATCACAACTTCACTGTATCCCAGCTCCCGCCCCTGTCTGTCCCTCAGCCTGCGAAACTCCGGCAGAGGGGAGCCCCCGGCTCTTTCTGCCTCCTCGGTGAATGCCTCCTCAGCGGACACAGGGATCAGGATCATGCTTCCGCACAGGACCCCGAGCCTCTGGCATGTTCCTCTCCTTCTGAGCAGTTCAAAGACCGGAAGGACACCCATAATACCGATTTCTCTTTCCGGGTCCCCCAATGCAGTTTTCCACTCCTTTCTGACATAGTCTGTCAGAATGAGCATCCGCAGGTTTTCTCCAAGGGCGGTCTGCTCACAGGAGGCGATCTGCAGGATACTGTTAAGTTTTCCCCGGCTGTTGACGAGGAGCTTTTCCAGTTTCGGGTCCGTCTGCAAATGGACCTGCTTCTTTTCACACAGTCCTCCGGACTTTAACTCCCGGAGCAGAGCATCCCTGTATTCTTCCAGACAGTAAAAGCTGTCCCTGTCATCGAAGAGGAATCCCTGGAGAAACGCTTCCATCCATCTTAAGTTCATCTCCGGAAGCTGTCTCACACAGAGGACCCGGATCCATTTCTCCGGGAAAGGGATCCCCTGGGAACGGCAGTAGATCAGAAGTCCGGAAAGATATGCAGGATTCTCCAGCATCCAGTCATGATATCCTTCATAATCCTGCAGAGCCGGGTGGGAAGCAGCCGCCTCCCGCAGAGACTGATCCTCCATCAGACGGCAGAACACGTCATATGCCCGGTCCTGAAATGCCCGGATCTGGCTCTCCTCCTCTTCGGACGGAAGGTTAAGCCAGACATAGTCCTGATGGGGACACAGGCTTCCCTCCCGCACCAGTTCCGGGATCGTGATCTCCGCGTCCACCGGTCCGCAGACCCGCATATACCGTTCCCACTGGGTGGGCGTCGCGTCGTAGGGCGGCGTAGCGGTAAGGGAGATCACCGTCATACCCTGCATCTCCTCAAGAAAACTCTCCAATGCCTTCCACCACTCATTTTTCAAATGATGGCACTCATCAAGGCAGATCACTTTCACTCCTGCCTTCTTCAGAATATCAGTAATGGAGAATCCCTGGAAATCCTCTTCCTCCTGCGCTGTCCCTTCTCCATCGTCTGCAGTCCCCTTCATCCGCTTCATCCCGTGGTAGAGCGTCTGATAGGTCACGGAGGTGATCACTCCGGGTTCCTTAAGATCTGCGGACAGGAAACCATCCCTCTCTTTTCCCTCTGCCAGAAAAGACTCCCGGATCCGTTCCAGCCACTGCTGGCGGATCACGATCCGGGGCGACAGGATCAGACAGGGCGCCCCGGTCCTTCGGATCAGTTCGATCCCCAGAGTCGTCTTTCCCGCTCCTGGCGCCGCTACGATATGGATCTTTCCATCCTTAAGATACTCTTCGGACTCTTCCAGCACTCTTGCCTGATATTCCCTCCATTTTCCATAAAATGAAAGGATTCCCTCATAACAGTCTATCTTCATCTTCTGTGCCTCCCACTTTCTCCCTGCCCGATGGATTCGGTTCTTCTCTGCCGTTTCCATCCTTTGCAGGCCTTGTCAGATCTTATTATACTACGATCCCGGGCTCCTGTGTCAGATAATAATGCAGACCAGCCCGCCGTTGGAATCGTTGACGATCTTCTGCATGGTGTCCTGAAGCTTCACCTGACTCTCGTCATTGATCATGGTGATCTTATTCCTCATTCCGTCCATCACCAGCTCTTCAATGGATTTTCCGAAGATATTGGTCCCCCAGACTCCCCCCGGAGTCTCACTCTCTTTCTTTATATATTCTACCAGATCCTCAGCCTGCTTCTCGCTTCCCACGATTGGCGCGATCTCCGTCTCGATATTGGCACGGATCATATGGATGGACGGCGCCTCGGACCGGATCTTCACCCCGTACTTACTGCCCTGCTTGATGATAACGGGATCGTCCAGCCGGATATCTTCTTTCCTTGGACTGACCACGCCGTACCCCTTCATTTTTACATCTGTAAACGCATCCCGGATCTGGCTGAACTCCTCTTTCATGGCGGACAGTTCTTTCATCGCAGTGATCAGTTCATACTCTCCCCGGATCTGCGTCCCGGTAAGTTCACTTAAGACTTCATAGTAATATTTCTGGTCAAATCCGATCCGTATCCTGACCTTTCCCGTATCCATCTCGATCTTTTCCACCGCAATGCTGTTTATGTATGGACTGTCTGCCTCAACGGGCCGGGAAACAGCACTGCGGATGTCCTCGATGTTATCCATCACCTTCTTGATGTTCTCCAGAAGATCCTGCTTGATCCTGTGATCCCTTGAAAGCATCTCCACCCATTTTGGAAGATAAAACTCCACTTCCGTGATCGGGAATTCATAGAGCACCTGCCGCATGATCTCATGGATATCCTCTGGTTTAAGCTGCTCACAGTTGACAGGAAAGACGGAGACTTTGTATTTCTCCTCCAGTTCGTTCTTCAGGGCTTTCGCCTCCTCAGAGTAGGGCTTGCGGCAGTTCAGAAGGATCAGGAAGGGTTTCCCGATAGACTGGAGTTCTTTTACCGTCTTCTCCTCCGCAGGGATATAGTTCTCCCTGGGCAGATCTGTCACGCTCCCGTCCGTTGTCACCACAAACCCGATGGTGGCGTGGTCATGGATCACCTTCTGAGTCCCGATAGCCGCTGCTTTTGTAAAAGGGATCTCGTACTCGAACCAGGGCGTCTTCACCTGTCTCTCCTTGTCATTCTCAATGTGTCCGGACGCCCCCTCCACCATGTACCCTACACAGTCGATCAGCCGGATCTTTACCTCCACGTCTTCAGAAAGCCGCACAACCGCTGCCTCCTTGGGAACAAATTTAGGCTCCGTCGTCATGATCGTCGTTCCGGACGCGGACTGGGGCAGTTCATCCTGCGTTCTTTCCCTTGCATGCTCATCCGTCATATTAGGCAGGACAAGAAGATCCATAAAACGCTTGATAAACGTTGACTTGCCTGTCCGAACCGGACCGACGACGCCGATGTAGATCTCCCCGTTCGTCCGTGCCTTCATATCCCTGTATACCTGAAATGAATCCATAGAAATACCCCCTTGTTCTGCTGATACCAATTTATGCAGCGTCCAGGGGGGTTATGACTTTCTTTCTTCTGTTTTTCAGGAAGTTTCCTCTATTCGTCCCACATAAGCGCCATATTCTCGCTCCGGGACTCTCTCAGCATCAGATCATCCACAGCTTCCGCCGGGGATTTTCCTTCAAAGAGGACCTTGTTCACTTCCACAACGATTGGCATGGACACATCATACTTTTCCGCAAGCCTGGCAGCCGCCTTTGCAGAATAGACACCTTCCACCACCATCTTTACCTCGTCCATTGCCTCCTGCATGGACTTGCCCTGACCCATCAGGTAGCCAGCCTTGCGGTTCCGGCTGTGGACACTGGCGCAGGTGACGATCAGGTCACCGATACCGGTAAGTCCGGTAAAAGTCTCAATCTTTCCGCCCATTTTCACGCCCAGCCGGGCGATCTCCGCGATTCCTCTGGTGATGAGAGCAGCTTTTGTGTTGTCCCCGTATCCGAGACCGTCCGCAATACCTGCTGCCAGAGCGATGACATTTTTCAGGGAACCGCCCAGCTCAATCCCCAGGATATCCGGACTGGTGTAGACGCGAAATACCTTGCTGATAAACATGGACTGGAGATACTCCGCCGTCTTCCGCGTCTTCGCGCCGATCACACAGGTAGTCGGAAGCTTTCTTCCCACTTCCTCCGCATGGCTGGGTCCTGAAAGGACAGCCACATCCGCCTGTGGAATCTCCTCCTCGATCTGGACGGAGAGTGTCTTCAGAGTGGACTCTTCGATTCCTTTCGCCACGTCCACGATGATCTGTCCTTCCGCCACATAAGGGCGCATATTCCGCGCCGTCGACCTTGTATAGATGGATGGCACGGCAAGGACAAGGAAATCTTTTCCCCGGATGGCCTCCTCCATGTCATTGGTGATTACCATATTCTGAGAGAGTTTCACTCCCGGCAGTTTCTGGAGATGCTCTCTCTTCTCGTCCAGCATCTTCACCTCATCTTTATCGATGGACCACACTGTTACCTGATGACCGTTATCGCTCAGCAGGACGGAAAGGGCCGTTCCCCAGCTTCCCGCGCCGAGCACACCTACATTCGCCATGATCGTCTACTCCTTTTTCTTTGCTCCGAATTTATTCTCAGTTCCCGACATAAGCCTGCCGATGTTCGCACGATGGCGGTAGAACGCAAGCGCCGTCATCAGGAACAACAGAATATAAAGCTCATACAGTCTTGCCGGTTCCATATCCAGCATGCCTCTCTGCCCTGCCAGGATCATCTCAATGAGAAATGCCGTATATGCCATAAGGGATCCCACTGATATGTACCTTGTAATGATCACCGGAACCAGGAAAAAAGCAAGGGTGACCGGGATCATCAGCAGACTCTCCGGCAGACACCAGAAACTGTTTGCCGCCACAAGTCCCGCCATCACGGCGATCCCTTTTCCTCCTTTGAAGTTCATATAAAACGGGAAATTGTGTCCCAGAGTCACTCCCGCCCCGGCGTACATCGCCAGCAGCGGCAGACAATCGCTCCCCCGGAAGAGAAGACAGGTGATCACCACCGCCACAACACACTTGAGCACATCTCCGAAAAACGTCAGAATTCCCGCTTTCCATCCGATGACACGCAGCGCGTTGGTCGTCCCCGCGTTTCCGCTTCCCTGTTTCCTGATATCAATGTGATTCATCTTTCCGACAATATAGCCGGTCTGCAGCAGTCCGCACACATACCCGACTGCAAGGCATACCAAACGTTCCATCCCTCTACTGCTCCTTTTCCTTTCTCTCTCTTATAAAGAACTTCAGCGAAGTCCCCCGGAAGCCGAACGCCTCCCTGATCTTGTTCTCCAGATATCTTGTGTAAGAAAAATGCATCAGTTCCTTGTCATTGACAAAGATCACGAACGTAGGCGGTTTCACTGAGACCTGCGTGATATAGTAAAGCTTGAGTCTCTTTCCCTTATCCGACGGAGGCTGCTGCATCGCCACAGCTTCTGTCATAATCTCGTTTAAGACGCCTGTAGCGATCCTCAAGGTCTGGTTTTCGATCACCATGTCGATCATATCATACAGTTTGCTCAGTCTCTGACCGGTCAGGGCAGACACGTACATGATCTCCGCATAAGGCATATAGGAGAGAGTCTGGCGGATCTTCGCCTCATACTCCCTCATGGTCCGGTCATTCTTCTCGATGGCATCCCACTTGTTCACCACGATGATAACGCCCTTTCCTCTCTCATGAGCAATCCCGGCGATCTTTGCATCCTGCTCGGTCACCCCCTCTGTCGCGTCAATGACCATGAGCACCACATCAGCCCGCTCCACCGCAGTGACAGTGCGGATGATGCTGTATCGCTCCAGTTCCTCCTTGATCTTGTTCTTTCTGCGGAGCCCTGCCGTGTCAATAAAGATATATTCTTTCCTGTTGTGGACGATCTCCGTGTCTACTGCGTCTCTGGTTGTCCCGGCAATATCCGAGACGATCACCCGGTTCTCCCCCAGCAGCTTGTTGACGATGGAGGATTTTCCCACATTGGGCTTTCCGACAATGGCAACCCTCGGACGGTCGTCTTCTTCCGCCTGTCCTGCCCCTTCCGGGAAATGCTCCGCAACTGCTTCCAGCATATCTCCCAGTCCCAGACGGGAAGATGCAGAGATCGGAACAGGATCCCCGATCCCCAGGTTATAGAACTCATACACATCCGGCATGAACTTTTCAAAATTATCCACCTTATTGACTACCAGGACCACCGGTTTCCCGGATCTTCTCAGCATATCAGCAACCTTGGAGTCCGCATCAGTAAGTCCCTGACGCACATCTGTGATGAAAATGATCACATCCGCCGTATCGATGGCGATCTGCGCCTGCTCTCTCATCTGAGAGAGGATCACATCCCTGCTGTCGGGTTCGATCCCTCCCGTATCTATCATAGTAAATTCTTTATCCAGCCAGGATATATCCGCATAGATCCTGTCTCTTGTAACTCCGGGCGTATCCTTAACGATGGAGATCTTCTCCCCAGCCAGAGCATTAAAAAGTGTGGATTTTCCCACATTCGGGCGCCCCACAATAGCTACTACCGGTTTACTCATTTTATCATTACCTTCCTTGAATCATTCTCTCCGTGCTGCTTCAGGATCCTGCCCCGCAAAAGCGTCAGCGAGATCCCGCCCGCTTGATTTTACAATATCAATCCGGACTTGTAAAGCATCAGATACGTCTTTTACTGTCAGGTCATCCAGAAAAACATCCTCATCTGCTTTCAGCATATTGCAGGGAAGAAGCAGCGTGCTGCCCAGTTCTTTTCCTTTCAGCTGGGCCATGATATCCTGCCCCGTGACCAGTCCGGAAACAGTGATCCGCTCTCCGAAAAAATCGTTGCGGATACAGTAGACATGGATCTTCACTCCGGGATATTTCTCCTCGATCCGCTCTGCCATCCGTTTGATATAAGGAAAGGCAAGTTTCCCGGTTGCCGCGGAAAGTTCTCTTCTCCTGTCATCCCCTTTCATTTCGGCGAGCCTTTCGTCAAACTCGTTGAAAAGAAGCCGAAGCATCCCCACTCCATTTTCCAGCTGGAGATAACCGTCATACCGCTCCTCCTCCGGTACTTCCTCTTCTGCCAGGAGATACCATTCGTCTCCTGCGTGGATGAAATGCAGGCCGTACTCATCATAGATCTTTTTCTGCCAGCGGTGGATAACCTCCAGCACTTTTTGAGCATCTTCTTTTGTAAATGGATCCAGCGGATACAATCCGTCCCGGAACCTGGTCAGCCCTACCGGTACAACCGATACACTCCGGAGCAGCGGCAGATATCCCGTCAGATCCCGGATGGATCTCTCCAGCTCCGCTCCGTCGTTTACTCCTTTACAGAGCACGATCTGACCGTTCATCTCTATCCCGCCCTGATAGAGAAGATCAACTTTTTTCAGGGCGTCACCGGCGAAACGGTTGTGGAGCATCCTGCACCTCAGTTCCGGATTCGTGGTCTGGAAAGAAATATTTATAGGCTCAAGACGGTACCGGATGATCCGATCAATATCATGTTCACTCATATTGGTCAGAGTCACATAATTTCCCTGGAGGAAAGAAAGCCTGGAATCGTCGTCCTTAAAATACAGGGTATCCCGCATCCCCGGCGGCATCTGATCGATAAAACAGAAGATGCACCGATTGCAGCAGGAACGGTACTCGTCCATCAGTCCTGCCCCGAATCCGATGCCAAGAGACTCGTCCGGATCTTTCTCGATCTCCAGCTCCCACTGTTCCCCATCCGGTTTCTCAATGAGAAGAACAAGCTCTTCATCCTCCACATAATACTGGTAGTCAAAAATATCTTCGATCTCCTGTCCGTTGACGGAGATCAGCCTGTCCCCCGGCTCGATGCCCAGTTCATCGGCAATGCTGTCTTTTTCCACGGTTTCTACGATATGTTCATGTTTCTTCTTCAACACTTCAAACTCCTCAGTCAGTTGTCGTCCGCGCAGCGGAACGCAATCATTATACCGTGGACACTAAACTCGTGAAATACCTCGCCAAGTGTCCAGGTATTACTCTCACTAGGCTCTAAAACACCTCGCCAAGTGTTCATATTATACCATACTTCCTCCACTCCGCAAAGCCGTGCTTGAATTTGGAAACAAAAAATGATATAAAGATATATGAAAACAGTCCGCCCTGAGAGCAGACATCACTCGACAGTTCAGCCATGCGGACTGGCTGTCGCGACAACATCTTATCACAGGAGAAAAACATGTCAACGAATATCGAATTACTGGAAAAGACTCTCCCTGTGGCCCCCTTAAAGATCGCAGCCATGGAAAGCTGCCGGGAACTGGGCCAGAAAGTAAACGATTATATCGTATCCTTCCGGGAGAACACGATCAACGAAGTAACCGAATCCCCCCTGTATGTCAATTACAAATCAAATAACTACCTGGTCGACTGCAAATGTCCCCGTTTCGGAACAGGTGAAGCAAAGGGCGTCCTTAAGGAGACTATTCGAGGGACAGATCTCTTTATCATGACCGACGTGTGCAACTACAGTCTGACATATACGGTGAGCGGACATCTCAACCACATGTCCCCTGACGACCACTATCAGGATCTGAAGCGCATCATCGCCGCAGCCACCGGAAAGGCACACCGCATCAATGTGATCATGCCGTTCCTCTATGAAAGCCGGCAGCACAAGCGCACGAAAAGAGAGTCGCTTGACTGCGCCCTGGCGCTGGAGGAACTTCACTCCATGGGCGTGACGAACATCATCACCTTCGATGCTCACGATCCCCGTGTGCAGAACGCGATCCCATTAAGTGGATTTGACAGTTTCAATCCGCCGTATCAGTTTATGAAAGCACTGTTCCGGGCTGTCCCGGATATCCAGCCGGATAAAGATCACCTGATGATCATCAGCCCCGACGAAGGCGCGATGCACCGCGCGGTATATCTCTCCAACGTCCTGGGCGTAGATATGGGTATGTTCTATAAGCGGAGAGACTATTCCGTCATCGTGAACGGAAAGAACCCGATCGTAGCTCATGAATTCCTCGGCGACGACGTAGCGGGCAAAGATGTGATCATCATGGACGATATGATCTCTTCCGGGGAAAGCATGCTGGATGTGGCAAAACAGCTCAAGGAGCGCAAGGCCGCCAGAGTGTTCGTCTGCACCACCTTCGGCCTGTTCACCGACGGCTTTGACAAGTTTGACGACTATTTTGAAAAGGGATATATCAACAACGTCATCACTACAAATCTGACGTATCTTCCGCCGGAGCTTTACGAAAAACCGTACTTTATCCAGGCGGATATGAGCAAGTTCCTTGCTCTGATCATCGACTCTCTGAACCACGATATAACGATCGGGACGGTCATGAATCCGACAGACAAGATCCACACTCTTCTCGAGAAAAAGACTCGGGGAGAAATAATCTGACTTCATTGGGGGCAGGCCCTTGTGCAAAAGGGTCAGGCCCCTTTTGCATCCATGCATTGGAGTCTGACCCTTTTAATCTTCTGTATATTCTTTTCGATCTCCGTCTCACCGCAGTCTCCTGCTCTCATATTTCATCTTCGTCTTCAGAAAGCGCATCAGTGCCGCCCAGCGCTCCTCTATCGTCTCCGCGCTCTCGGCAAACTCAAGGCTCTCCGCAGCCACGGTCAGGAACCGGCCGGTGAGCTGGCTTCTGTGCTTCATCAGAAATTCCGCACGGTCCTCATTTTCATCCAGTTCCAGGAATTCCATGATCAGCGACTCCTCGCTCACTTCTTTCTTCTCACGGTGTTCTTCCGAAAGTTCTCTTTCACACAGTTCAAAGCGATACTCCTGCTCCGCGTCAGGGTACTTCCTTTTATTGGTCTCCCTCAGAAATGCTTCCAGAGCGCTCACATAGACACTGCCTCCCTGAAGCGCCTCATACACGACCATTGTTTCATTCGTCTCTGCGCAGAGCGCGA
>DWUT01000150.1 GCA_019120615.1 Candidatus Mediterraneibacter norfolkensis | reverse complement strand
TCTTTATTCATAATCATCACCTCTGGCTATATCTTTGCCAGAAATGGATCATGTTATTCTTATTTTGGATAATATGTCAGTTATTTCTGACAGCTTTTTTCAGAGCAGTTCTGTCTCCTGAATCTCTGTATTTATCGTAGTCCCTTCAAAAAAGAAATTCAGGATCTCCTCGCATGTACTCCCCTCTTTCGCCATCTCGTTAGCTGTCCACTGGCTCATTCCCAGCCCGTGCCCATTTCCCGTAGTTGTGATCTGAAGGGCATCGCCCTTTTCACTGAAAGAAAATGCACTGGAGGAAAGTCCCAGCGCATCTCTGAACTGATCTCCCGTGCATGTAGTCTGTCCTATCCTGAGACTGCTCACATATCCTGCCGAGTCGGTCTCCAGGATCTCAAAATCAGAAAAAGAGTAGCCTTGTTCCGCCTTTTCCTCTCCTTCCTCCGCCACAAGGAAATCACGACACCTTCTCAAGACTTCGGTATAATCAAATGTATAGATATGAATCTCGTCGTTCGCCTCTTTATCCAGCGGGCATTCTTTCACTTTCAGGTAGGGATACTCTTTGCTTCCCGTGACTTCCTCCGCGCTTCTCGTCATCCCGCAGCTGGACTGATGGAACGGCGTCCACGCATAGCCGTCATTATAAAACAGGACCATATCATCTGTAGCTTTTACCGCTTCCGTATATGTTCTATAATACTCTTCAAACTCCTCCTTTGACCATCTCGCTTCCATCTCCGCTGTGCTCATATAGTCTTCTGAAAGCACCTTGTCTTCCGAATTCTCAAGTTCCCGGTAAAGGGCGGTGCGGATCAGGACGGTCTGTGCTTTCAAGGCTTCCATCTCATAGTCTTCGGGTATCTCTCTTGCAAGTATTCCCGCAAGGTAATCTGTCCATTTTACTTTACTGATCTGTTCTCCGCCGTCCGCATCCTCTGTCCTTACAGTCACATAGGAGGCATTTTCTCCGCTTCCGATCCTGATATCTGCTCCGTTGGCAAATACAGACACAATATATGGAAAAAGAATGAGGATGATCAGAAACGCAAAAAATGATTTCAGCTTCTGCTTTATGATATTCCTGTTCATAGAAACAGCCCTCCATATTTTATTATATGAAGGGCTGCTGTTATTTAGAATGCCTTGTCCGTATCTCCTTAATCTCTTCTATTTTCCTGCTCCATCTCACCAGCGCTCTGTGTTTCCGGCGCAGTCGGCGGGACCGGCGGCTCCGCTCCCGGCGCAGTAGGATGTACCGGCGGGACCGGCGGCTCTGCTCCCGGCTCAGTGGGATGTACCGGCGGTACCGGATTTCCCGGATAGATCGGCCGTACAGGCGGAGGTGTCAGACGCGGCTCCATTCCCGGATTAAAATCACGGTTGCGGAGCGCAAACAGACAGAACGACTCGTACAGCGGCACGATCGATGAAAGCACTGCGTGTGCGATCGCCATATTTCGTGTCGTAAACCTTCCGTATATCTGGAAGTTGATCAATGCCGTAAGAACACCATAAACTGCCTGATATGCCACAAGAAACACCACCATCAGGATGAGCACGAGCACCATCGCGAGAACGGAACCCCCTCCCAATCCCGGATTATATCCGTATCCATAGGAGTAGGAAGCACTGGAAAATACTCCAAATCCCAGGATAAAGAAAAAGATAAAATAAAGTATCGATACTACAATTCCCGAAATTATCGGAAGTACAAGATTCCATACTCCAGGAGATTTCACCGACCTTTTCTTCAGCGATATTGTTCCTGCAAGATCACCATGAAAATACGTTCTCGCAAACGGTATAAACGCAAGCCATGGAGCGCTTTTCCCCATCCTTTTCCCGATCATATAAAGTCCGATTCCGCGGAAAATGTATTCCACTATAAAGAAAAGCAGCGCCACCATAATGATAATCATATAGATTGACAGCACGGCGGCAAAAGCAGAATCCGACATTCCGGAATTCACCGGATAATCATAACTGTACTCATAAGAATAACCCATAAAACCCTCCTATTCTTCCTCATCTGAGGTAACTTCAACTTTTTTCAGATGCCAGATATCTCTTACATATTCCTCGATGGTTCTGTCAGAAGAGAACTTGCCGCTGCATGCTGTCTGCATCATCGCCATTCTTGACCATCTGTTCTGGTCTCTGTAGGCTTCCTCTACTCTCTTCTGCGCGTCTGCGTAGGAACGGAAATCCTTCAGGATGAAATACATATCCGCTCTGTCCGTACTCTGGGTGTTAAGCAGAGAGTTATACAGATTCACATACATATTGTGATCGCCGTGGGAATATGTTCCGTCCATAAGCTGATCCACAACTCTCTTGAGCTCCCAGTCATTGAAATAGATATCCTGCGGATTATATCCGCCGTTGTTCTCATAGTTGATAACTTCCTCTGAGCTCAGACCGAAGATAAATGCATTTTCCTCTCCTACTTCCTGGACGATCTCCACGTTGGCTCCGTCCATGGTTCCCAGTGTAGGCGCACCGTTGAGCATGAACTTCATGTTACCTGTTCCAGATGCCTCCTTGGAAGCTGTGGAGATCTGCTCGCTGACGTCCGCAGCCGCAAAAATGATCTCACCGTTGGATACACGGTAATCCTCAATGAAGACAACCTTCAGCTTTCCGTTGATGCTCCTGTCATTGTTCACCACTTCGGCAACAGAGTTGATCAGCTTGATCGTCTCCTTTGCTCTTAAATATCCTGCCGCAGCTTTTGCACCGAAGATAAATGTTCTCGGATAGAAGGACATCTCCGGATGCTCCTTGATCTGATTATACAGATACATGATATGCAGGATATTCAGAAGCTGGCGTTTATATTCATGCAGACGTTTTACCTGCACATCGAAGATCGAACGGGGATCCACGTCGATTCCGTTGTGCTCTTTAATATATTTTGCAAGGCGGACTTTGTTCTTGTATTTGATTTCCATGAACTCGCGTCTTGCGTTTTCATCATCCACATATGGTTTCAGTTTTGCGATCTGAGACAGATCTATGATCCATCCGCTGCCGATCTTGTCTGTGAGCCAGTCGGCAAGCAGCGGGTTTCCATGTGCAAGGAAACGTCTCTGTGTGATACCGTTTGTCTTGTTGTTGAACTTCTCCGGCATCATTTCGTAGAAATCTTTCAGCTCCTGATGCTTCAGGATTTCTGTATGGAGTTTCGCAACACCGTTTACAGAGAAGCCTGCAATGATCGCCATGTTTGCCATGCGCACCTGTCCGTCCATGAGAATGACCATCTTCTTGACTTTCTCCTCATTGCCCGGGTACATCTCGCGCACCTTGATAAGGAATCTGCGGTCAATCTCCTGTACGATCTGGTAGATACGCGGAAGAAGGCGGGAGAACAGGTCGATGGGCCATTTCTCAAGTGCCTCTGCCATGATCGTATGGTTCGTATATGCGCAGGTCTTTGTCGTCACGTCCCATGCCTCTTCCCAGCTCAGTCCTTCCTGGTCGATGAGAAGACGCATCAGTTCCGGAACGGCAACAGTCGGGTGAGTATCGTTCATCTGGATGACAACTTTCTCATAAAGTTTTCTGATATCGCTGTGTTTCTTCTTGTATTTCGCGATCAGCGCCTGCAGGCTGGCGGAAATGAAGAAATACTGCTGTTTCAGACGAAGTTCTTTTCCTGAATAATGGTTGTCATTCGGGTAGAGTACGTCAACGATCAGTTTTGCAAGGTTTTCCTGCTCCACTGCCTTGTGGTAATTTCCTCTGTCGAACTCATCCAGTTTGAAGTCTGTGATCGCTTTTGCATCCCATACACGCAGCGTATTGACTACGTGGTTTCCATATCCAACGATCGGCATATCGTAGGGAATAGCGAGAACGGACTCGTAATTCTCCTGGATAAAGATGTCTTTTCCTGTCTCCGGATCCTTCTCAAAACGGATGTTTCCTCCGAAACGAACTTCCTTTGCGTACTCTTCTCTGCGGAGTTCAAAAGGATTTCCCTCTTTCAGCCAGTTGTCCGGCACTTCAACCTGGTAACCGTTTTCAATTTTCTGCTTGAACATACCGTAACGATAGCGGATGCCGCATCCATATGCCGGGTAATTCAGCGTTGCAAGGGAATCAAGGAAACATGCTGCAAGTCTTCCCAGACCGCCGTTTCCAAGAGCCGCGTCCGGCTCCTGGTCCTCGATCACGTTGAGGTCGAGTCCCATCTCGTCGAGCGCCTCTTTTACATCTTTGTAAACTGTCATATTGATGAGGTTATTTCCAAGGGCACGGCCCATAAGAAATTCCATTGACATGTAATAAACTGTCTTTGCATCCGCCTCATCGTAAGCTTTCTGTGTCGCAAACCAGTCGTCAAAGATAACGTCCTTGATCGCATAGGAAACTGCCTGGAAAAGCTGCTGAGGAGTCGCTTCCTCGATCGTCTTTCTGTATAAAGTCCTGATATTGTCCTTTACCGTCTGCTTGAATGTTTCTTTCTCAAATCTTTTGCTGAACATAGTTTTATTTTCCTTCCTTTTCCACACCCATTGTAACCGCTTCACCGTTGATCTTCCACTCCTTTACATAGCCGGCCGGCTGCGCTTTTACAACTTCATCGGCAAGAACCTCTCCGCCGATCTGTGTGCCGTATTTTCCAAAGACCGCTTCTGCCTTCTCTGTTCCGTCGTAAGTAACCCGGATCCGGTCCATGACCTCAAAATCTGCTTCTTTTCTCATGGTCTGGATCTTGCTGATGATCTCGCGGACGAATCCTTCCTCGAGAAGTTCCGGAGTCAGATTCGTATCGAGCACTACCGTGATGCCGTTGTCATTCTCAGAGACAAATCCTTCCACCTGCGCTGTGTCGATCAACAGATCCTCTTTAAAGAGCGTGATCTCCTGTCCGTTCACATCCAGTTTCAGGGCTCCGGTCTCATTGACCTCGTCCATCGCTGCGTTTCCGTCGATACTGTCAAGTGCAGCCTTGATGCCACCTAACATTTTACCATATTTCGGTCCGACAGTCTTTAACTGCGGTTTAAAAGTGTATGAAGTAAAGTCTCTTACATCTTCCGTAAATTTAACATT
>DWUT01000149.1 GCA_019120615.1 Candidatus Mediterraneibacter norfolkensis | reverse complement strand
CTATCCATCCTGACCTTAAATATCCCCGGATTGCTGAATGCGATATTATTGGAAGATTTTCAAATACAGCAAGTGATAAAGCAGATCTGTTCCAAATATCTGAACTTGATCCGAACGAGCTGCGTAACTGTTTTGACTCTAATATGCAGAATATCATCATGCCGGTGATCGAGGGAGGAATCTCCCGATATTTTGAGATATTCCCTCACGCTATTCATTCTGCAAAACGAACTTTGAAAGAATATCTTAACGTGAGCGCTGTATAGTATAACTTTTTTCAGCCGGCAGGATTTCAACCAAATCAATCAGACGCGAGGGAGGAAACCATCATGGATTTCAAAGTTATAAGAGCAGTCGAGACTTATCAGCAGGCAGGCGCCTATTATGTCCGCATTCAGGCAATGGCAAGACAATACAACATCACGCTGCGGGAAGAATTTGACGAACACGATACTCCGGATACAAAGTACATTGTGATCCTCGACGGCGAATTTCCCGTCGCCACCTGCCGTTTGTATGAGCTGCCGGAGGATGAGGAACCCGTTCCCGCCATGATGTTCGGTCGGATCGTTGTCCTTCCCGAGTACAGGAAACAGGGACTCGGACGCCTTGTCGTTACAGAGGCTGAGAAATGGGCGAAAGAACTGGGATGCCGGAAGGCTGTACTGGACAGCCGGGATGTGGCGGTCGGGTTCTATGAGAAGCTGTGATATACGGCTGACTACAGCCGAAAAGTCCAGGGAGGGACGTTCAACTGCATCCACATGGAAAAGATGCTATGACGGGGAGGAACTGATATGAGTTATGAAAATTACAAAACAGCGATGGAGGCCGCAAAGAGTCTGAGATACTACACTACCGCCGGCGGACGTTCAGACGAATCGATCCAAAAGTCTGAGGATCTGCTGGGCATAAAGTTTTCTGCGCAGTACAGAGATTTCAATAAACATTATGGCTACCTGTCTTTCTTTGGCTGTGAGATCTTCGGAGCGGATCCGGAAGATCTGGAAATCGCGGAGGGAAATTCCGTTGCCTGTGCATTGAGCGAACGAAGAGATTACGGGCTGCCCTCTTTTCTTCTTCCCATATATAACTTTGACGACGGGTGTATGGCATATCTGGATCACTCTTCCCTAAACGAAGCGGGTGAGCCCCGGGTTGTGATGATGGAATATACCGGAAGTGGATATGAGCTTGTGAAAGTCCTGGATGAAGATTTTGGTGACTTTGTTCTGCATCTGGTCCGGGAGGCAGAAGAAATCTCAGATGAATGATTAAGAAGGAGACCCCTATGCAGTGCCAGAAGATTGCTAAAAAACTGAAACAGAATCTTCCTTCCGTTTCTACTGAAAGGAGGGAAGCCCAGCCCCTGCGGGAAGAGCGCGACCCTTTCACGTTTCTGAGGATTGCTGCTGTAAATATCCGGGAGGCGCGGGAAGTCCTTAAATATATCGGCTGTTATCACGCATGCCGGGAGAATGACATGAGTCTCATGTACCGCGCTGTCAGACAGGATGTCCGGATGCAGTATGCCGGGATTATGGGTGGTTCAGAACTGTGGAGCATGGCTCTGATCGCACTTTCTGGAAACGACCATAAACTGTTTCAGATAATGTTTCCTGCAAATTTCAAATATTCCAACCGAAAGAATATCCTCCACAGAGTAATGAACCGTCTGCTCATCGCCCTGTACTACGGGGAAGAAAAGTCCGGCAGAGAAGCGATTCGGGATGCTGAATCATTCCTGCGTCAGAAGCATCCACAGGCGGAACTGCTCACAGTCCGATATCTCTGTGCGCTGTGGAACAGAAAAACGGACTGTCTCCCATCTCTTCTCACAGATATCTGTGCAGCAGAGAGAAGGTCCTCTTTTCTTCTGGATGAGTTTGCTGACAGCACAAATACTGCTCTGGAGAAAACGGTCAGTTTCTTTGCTCACGGATTATTTGCCCTGGCACAGCACTGTCTCTCTCCGGAAGAATTTCAGAACATCCCCCTTCCGGAAGACAGAGGATTTCTGAAGGAATACGAAGAATACCGCCGGACCGCCTTCAGTTCCGTTGATACAGAAAGATCTGCTGAACCTTTCATCCGCTTTTCCGGAGATGCCGCATGGCTGAACGAGGTGCCAGCCGCTCTTCCGAAAACCGTACTGAGGGCAGACACGGATGGAGACATTTTCATAGACTATGAGGATCACTATGAAAAACTTTTCACACACCTGCTCCACTCCCCCTCCTTTCAGAAGATGTATCAGAACAGAGACGTCTGCTGGGCGGCAAAGTGGGATACTTTCGATCATTTTCTTAATCAGTACCATGCCGGAGATGAAAAGAAACGATTCTATGGACGGGGGCTTCTGTATTATGCCCTGGCAAATCCGGACCTCAATGCAAGATACCGGATTTCTCACTTTCTGCTTGAGCACGGTGCGGAAGTCCTGCCCTTAGAAAAAGAATTCGATGGTCCCTTTCATTATCTTTTCCGCCAGAAATACCACGATATTCCGCGCACAAAAGCGCTGTGTGAAGAACTCCTCCGGCATGGTGCAGACCCGAACCAGGCTGGGACCCGGAATCTCCTGCCCGTGGATGACATGATCCGGATGCAGTATTCTGAAAAAGAACTGAAACCCTTGTATGATCTGTGGCTGTCTCTCCCAGATCTGGAATTAAACTTAAGGACCTTTGGAGGACGCCGTCCCATCGATCTTGCCAGGGAATACGGGCGCAAAGAGCTGGCCGGGCGACTGGAGAAAAGGATGGAGCGCATATCCGCAACCGGTAGTTGACAGACCGCAGTCAACCGTTGGTAGCATGCAACTTCCGGTTATGATATCTTTAGTTCGGAGGTGATGAGTATGGAAATGGCAGAAAGGCTTCAGAAACTCCGCAGAAAAGCCGGGTACTCTCAGGAACAGACCGCCGAACTTCTGGGAATCTCGCGGCAGGCAGTCTCCAAATGGGAAAGCGGG
>DWUT01000148.1 GCA_019120615.1 Candidatus Mediterraneibacter norfolkensis | reverse complement strand
GTCCTTCTTTTATATTAATACTAGCATAGTGTAATTTGGCATGAAAGTCAAACCTATTTTTGTAAATGTGCAAAATGCACATTTTTGAAAACAATAAAGGAAATTAAGCGGTGCGCCTAAAAAAAGCGAGCAATATGCACAAAAAGTGAGCGATAAAAATGTGAAAATGTGCGAAAATACAATTTGTAGTTGCAAAGTGCCATATTTTAATGTATGCTTTAACCAAGAACTGAAACAAAGCAGATCTTAAAAACAGGGAAAGGAGGAAGAACATTGGAAAAACAGGTCTCGATTGTGATTTTGAATCATGGAAGGCTTGGACAGGAGCTGATTGCCAGCGCAGAGATGATTATCGGGGAAATATCTAATATTCAAGCCGTATCTTTGCTGCCTGGCATGTCGATTGAGGAATTTTACAAGGCAGCAGATCGAGTGATTTTACCCTTAAAGGGGGAAATAGTCATTTTGACAGATCTGTTTGGCGGGACGCCCTGCAACGTAGCTATGATGCTGCAGCAAAAGTATAACGTCAGAATTTTATGCGGTATGAATTTACCGATGCTGATTGATTTGGTCAACACCATAGATATGGGTGGATATGAAAATATGGACGAATTAATTGGCCAGGTGTTGGAGACGGCGCAAACCGGAATCTATGAGCCTCCGGCATATGAGGCGGAAGAGGAGGAAAGAGAGGTAAAAATAAGATGGCAGAAATTAAATTGATCCGGGTAGATTTCCGGCTGATGCACGGTCAGGTAGTTACGGCCTGGCTAAAGCGGGCCGATGCGGATGCAATCCTGATTGTAGACGATGAGCTGGCAGCGGATAAGTTCCTGGCGCAGGTATTCCTGATGGCAAAACCGAAAGGTGTGAAAGTAGCCATTCGTTCCATTGAAAAGGCGGTTGCGGCATTCCAGAAACAGGTGTTTCAGAATGAAAAAATCCTAGTGCTGTTTAAATCTGTAAATAATGCAAAAAGAGCTTTTGACTTGGGATTTCCGATGGAAAAGCTACAGATAGGCGGTTTGGGAAATGGGACGAACAAGGTAATGATTTCCAAGGAACTGTCCTTAAGTACGGCAGAGGCGGATATGCTGCTTGAAATGCAGGATAAGGGCGTAGAGGTATCTATGCAGATGACCCCGCGGGATGAGAAGATTGCTTTGAATCATGCAGTAAAACTAATTCGTGAAAAAGCAAACGAATAATAACACTATTAGAATGAAGGGAGAAACGTTATGAGTATCGGATTGGCATTAACTTTTGGTATTCTTTACTGGCTAGCTACAAATAAGCTGTGGTATGGAGCATTACATTTGACTCGTCAGCCGCTGGTGCTGGCAGTTCCGATTGGTATTATTATGGGAGATGTTCCTACAGCTATGATCATCGGAGCGGCCTTACAGATGATTTACCTGGGCGCTATCGCTCCAGGTGGAACGCTTCCCTCAGATGAAGCTTTGGCGGCTTGTATTACGATTCCGCTGGCGCTTCAGGCCGGCCTGGCTCCGGAAATTGCCGTTACTCTGGCGGTGCCCATCGGCCTTCTGGGAGTTCTGATTGATAATATCAAGAGAACCTATCATTCTTACTTTATCCATATGGCGGACAAGGCGGTGGAAGAAAATAATATTAAGAAAATGCGCCGTGCAGAGTTTTGGTATCCGTTGATTGCTTCTATTCCTCTTCGGGTTGTGCCTGCTTTTCTGGCTCTTCTGTTTGGCGTTGACGCTGTAACCGCTTTTTTGAACGCCATTCCCGCATGGGCAACCAATGGGTTGAGTGTCGCAGGAGGACTTCTTCCGGCACTTGGCTTCGCGGTAACCATCATGGTAATAGGAAAGAAGCGCCTGCTTCCGTATTTTATCATTGGTTTTGCGATTGTAGCTTACAGTGGAATTAATACCATTGGAGTAGCTGTGTTTGCTGTATGTATCGCTATTCTGCAGGGTAACTTTATGCAGGCGGATGAAGAGAAGAGCGCACTGTCCTTTGGAGATGAAGATGAAGAAGGAGGATTCTAAAGATGAGTGAAAAGTTACTGAGCAAAAAAGAAGTTGTAAAGGGGTGGGCAAAATATTATCTTTGTGCTGAGGTTTCCTCCGGTTTTGAGCGTCTGACTGCTCCTGCATTTTCCTTTGGTATGGACCCGGTTCTGAATAAATTGTATCACGAGAATCCGGAAGAGTATAAAGCGGCGTTAAGGCGTCACCTGATGTTCTATAATTCTGAGGCTACCTGGGGCTCCATGATTTTCGGTATCTCCTGTGCATTGGAGGAAGAGCGTGCAAATATGGTAAAAGCAGGCGCAAGCCAGGAGGAACTGGAAGATTCCGCAGAGCTGATTACCAACTTAAAGGTAGGTCTCATGGGACCTCTGGCAGGTATCGGTGATTCTGTAAACCATGGTATGTTAAGACCGCTTCTGCTGTCCTTATTCATTCCGCTGGCGTCTGCAGGTTCATGGGTTGCAGGAGTTGCCCCTCTGCTGATCTGGGTTGCATGTATCTCTGCTTTTGGTTACTGGCTGGTTACTACAGGTTATTCTCTGGGCAAAAAATCAGTAGTAAATATTCTGCAATCCGGTGCGTTAAATAAGCTGATTAATATTGCAAGCGTTCTTGGACTGTTTATGATGGGGGCGTTGTCCTCTACATATGTAAAACTTCAGACGGTTGTTTCCTGGAGCAGCGTTACAGGCGATCCGGTTCTCCTGCAGGATAAGCTGGATGCAATCTTCCCGAACATGCTTCCGCTTCTGGTTGTTTTCGGCGTATATTTCTATATTAAGAAGAGAGGACCGAAGTATGTCCGTATTCTGTTAACCCTGCTTGCATTAGGACTGGTACTTTCTTTTTTTGGTATTGTATAAAGGCAATCTCCTTTCCAAGTTTATGTTTCTCCTCCGCGGATACGGAGGAGAAACTATTCCCTAGAAGATTACAGAACATAAAAGAAAATAAAAAAATAAAGAGGAAAATAGAATGTTAGATGAGAAAAAATGGATTAATCTGGAAAATAAAGTTGCGATTGTAACGGGAGGTGCAATGGGAATCGGTGAAGCAATCGTAGCCGATTTAAAAGGCTGCGGCGCTAAAGTCGCTATCTTTGATATGGCAGATCCCAAAGACTATGTGGAAGATGAAAGCACACTCTTTGTCAAGGTCGATATCCGTGACAAAGCGGCTGTGGAGGCTGCTGTGGCTCAGGTAGTAGAGAAATTCGGAACCGTGGATGCGCTAGTTAATAACGCTGGCGTTACCCGTCCCAGAATTCTTGTGGATTACTATAAAGAGCAGCCGCAGTATGAGCTGAATGAGACAGACTTTGACTTTATGGTAAGCATCAATGAGAAAGGAACCTTTCTTGTCAGCCAGGCCGTGACAAGAGTAATGCTTCAGAAAAAATCTGGTGTGATTATCAACATGTCCTCCTGTGCGGGACTGATGGGCTCCAAGGGACACAGCTGCTATTCGGCTACCAAGGCGGCAATTCACGCATTTACCGTATCCTGGGGCAAAGAACTGGGGCCCTTCGGAATCCGTGTGGTAGGAGTAGCCCCTGACATTCTGGACAGAACGCCTTCCAACAATGATGAGAAATACCGTGCACAGGCTTACGGAAGAGGATGGCCGGTAGATACTCCGGCAGAGAAATTCTTCCAGAATTATAAGAGTTCTATTCCTCTGGGAAGACCCGGACATCTTTCGGAGGTGGCAGATTTGGTGTGCTATCTGATTTCGGATCATGCTTCCTATATTACTGGAATTACCATTCCGGTTTCCGGCGGTAAGTGTAAAGGATAAAAGAGGGTAAAATATGAAAAAGGCGGTAGTTATCGGTGCGGGCCAGACGGGAAGGGGATTTATTACTCCCATTTTGAAAGCAAATGGGTATGCAGTTACTTTTTTGGACAAGGATGAGTCTCTGATATCCCAGCTGCAGAAGGAAAAGGAATATACCATTCGTTATTTTGGAGGAAAAAAGGAGACGAAAGTAATTCGGGATTTTAGGGCCTATACCACGTCAAGCCCGGAGGCACTGCCGGAAATCTGCAGTGCGGATCTGGTGTATGTCAGCGTGTTTGCCAGTCATATTGCTGAACTGATTGGTTTGTTTCAGGAAGCTGCGAAAGAGAAAAAGGATGGCAGACTGACAATTCTCTGTTGCGAAAATGGCGTCAATGTGAAGAAGCCGTTGGTGGATGCGGGGATTGACGCTGTGATCAGTGAAGGAATTATTTTCTGTACTACCCTGAAACCGGAAAAGGAAAAGCTGGAGTTGATTTGCGAAGATTATCCGGAACTTCCTCTGGATGGAAAGGTAGAGGGACTGGACGTACAGATAGAAGGGATGCCTTTGGAACCGGATTTCCCATCGTTGATTCAGCGTAAGATTTATACCTATAACTTTATCAGCGCCATCGTGTGCTATCTGGGCAGTTATAAGGGGTATGAAGTATACGGAGACGCAGCGAATGATCAGGAAATTGCAGATGTAATTGAAAGAATTTTCCCTACAATCAGCAGGATTATCGGAAAGCAGTACCGGGTGGACGACGAGGTGCAGCGCGCCTTCACACGCAGAGCAGTGGATAAGTTTCAGAACAGGGAGATTTACGATACCATCTATCGCAATGCCCGTCAGGCAGAACGGAAGCTGGGAGAGAATGAGCGTCTGCTGACGCCTCTTCGTCTGGCTTATGAATATGAGGCGGAAGCAGAGTATATAGAGCTTGTCATCGCAGCAGCTATATATTATGGCATCCAAAACGAGGAGCTGAACGAAGAGCTTATTCTGGAAAACATTCAAAAGATGCTGCCTGATAAACAGGCAGAAAAGCGGGTTTGCAGATTACTTAAAAAGTATCAGGACAAGAGACCGCTGGCTGAAATCATTCGGGCAGCGGAAGAGTCATAGGGAGTGCGGCATGGATATTTCAAAACTGACGCGTGAAAAATTGGCCAGAACCATAGATCAGACATTGCTGAAACCGTATGTCACAAGAGAGGACCTCAGAATGCATTGCGAGATGGCGATAAAGCATCATTTTAAAGCGGTAGCAGTAAATGGCGCGGCTGTGTCCTTCTGCAGCGGAATCCTGGAGGGAAGCGATGTGGTGTGCGATGCCGCTGTGGGTTTTCCTCTGGGACAGTGCTCCGTAGAGACAAAGGTATTTGAAACCAGGGATGTGATTGAAAAAGGAGCAAAAGAAGTTGATTACGTTGTAAATCTGGTAGAGGTAAAAAGCGGCCGCTGGGACCGTGTGGAAGATGAAATGCGGCGTATCGTGGAAGTCTGCAGGGAAAGAGGAATAGTGAGTAAAGCGATCTTTGAGAACTGCTATCTGACAGATGAGGAAAAGCGGTGCCTCTGTGACATTGCTTTAAAGGTAAGGCCTGATTTTATCAAAACATCTACCGGTTTTGGAACTGGCGGAGCTACGCTGGCGGATGTGCGGCTGATGAAGACCTGCGTGGGAGACGAGCTGGGGATCAAGGCGGCGGGCGGAATTCGCGATACGAAGACGGCCCTTGCTATGCTGGAAGCGGGAGTAAGCCGTGTGGGTACGAGCGCTGGAGTTGACATTGCAGAAGGTTTTTTGAGGAATTGACATGAGACATATTATTTTTGATATGGATGGCGTCCTGATTGATTCAGAGCCTGAATATCAGAAGCGTACAAGAAAATATATCCGGAGCCTTGGACTTGAACTCCCTGAAGAAATGTACGATCTAATTTGCGGTTCCAATCTGCGGGACAGCTATCAGCTCCTTAGAAATCGGGTCAGTGGATTTGAAGTGACTTATCAGGAATATGTGGAAGGGAAGCTGGAACTGCTTCGCAAAGAACCGCTCGATGTCAAAGGAATTGCCGATAAAGAACTATATCCTCTGCTTCAATACCTGAAAGAACAAAAGTATCATATTGCACTGGCATCCTCCTCGCCAAAAGACAGGATTGTATCTTATTTGGAGGAACTTGGGGTTTTGGACTTTTTTGAAGTGATTGTCAGTGGTATGGATTTTAAGAGAAGCAAGCCAGATCCTGAGATTTACTTTTATACCTTAAGCTGTCTGCATGTATCTGCGGAACAGTGTCTTGTGGTGGAGGATTCTACCTATGGTATTGAGGCGGCGAAAGCAGCGGGAACGGTTGTCATCGGAAAGAAAGATCAGCGATTTGGATATGACCAGTCCAGAGCGGACTATCTGGTGGAACATTTAGGCCAGGTAAAAGAAATATGTGAACAGTTAGAAAAGAAATAGAATTCATGTAAAGAAAAGAATTTCACGTTAAGATATGGCGTGGAATTCTTTTCTTTTATTGTATACGCATGTATTATATCCTGATTTGCAGGAGCAAACTCTCTGATTGCGCTTGATTAGATAAGTGAGTGATACCCTTGTCAACTAAGGGTACGTTTTTTTAAGCAGACAGAAAAAATCCATCGATTACCCGATGGATTTTTAAGAGCGATAGACGGGACTCGAACCCGCGGTCTCGACCTTGGCA
>DWUT01000147.1 GCA_019120615.1 Candidatus Mediterraneibacter norfolkensis | reverse complement strand
TGATCAGCTTTAATACACGGGGCATGGTGGAAGATATGAAAGATCTGGGGCAGCTTGTGATCACTGATCACATGATCAACCGGGTGTCTCAGAACTGGGAAAACGGTGTCCGGACGCATATCTTTCTGGATGAGTTCCATACGCTGTTACAGCATAAATATAGCGCAAACTTTTTTGACAGTGCCTACCGTCGTTTCCGTAAAAGAAATGCGTGGACAACCAGTCTGACACAGAATGTGGAATATGTACTGGACTCACTGACCGCAAGGACAATGCTCTCCAACTCGGAATTTATTGTCATGCTGAATCAGTCTGCTTCTGACCGGGAGCAGTTGGCAGAGCTTCTCCATATTTCCGGGGAACAGATGAAGTATATTACAAATGCCAGAGCCGGAAATGGCCTTGCGAGGATCGGCAGCGCCCTGGTTCCGTTCTATAACCAGATGAGTAAAAATTCCGAGATCTACAAGCTGATGTCCACGAAACCAGAGGATTTTGAGAAAACGTGGGGCAGTCCGGGAGACGGTATTCCGGAGTCATAATACAATCATTTTTAGCAGTCTGTGAGGAAAGAAATTTCCCGCAGGCTGTTTGTATATGGAGGGATCATATGAAAACAATCAGATTTGAATCAAAGGAACACGAAAATTTCTTTTATTCCATGCTCAAGAGAACCGGGAACACAGACAGTTATCATCAGGCGTTTTTCTATTGTGTGGGGATTTCCGATACCACCAGAAGAAACGTGGAACGGATTTTTGACTTTAAACAGGGGCATATCAAACCAGCAGGCCTGCATGAAGGATGGCAGACAGGCGGTTCCATCCGTCTGACAAGGCTTGCCTTCAATCTCTGGAACGGCTACACAGAGAAGGGGGACGAGCAGATGTCCACTCCGTATGAGATTTTTGACTGCGGGTATGCGCCTTACTTTTTTGAGGCGATCCGGTTGAAATATCCGGATTATTGCCGGGAACTGCCTGCCATGAAACCGCAGACCGTACAGAGAGAACGATAGGAGGAAGCGCAGATGGAGACAGCAAGACAGACGGCTTTGATGGAACAGCCGGAGATCGTGGAACTGTTCCGGGTATTGGAAGGAAATGGGCTTAAAAAAGAGCAGAAAGAAGTGGAATCCCTTGTAAAGTATCTGGACGGAATGGAATCCCAGTTTGGACAGGTGCTTGAGGAATTGCGGGATGTAAAGGAACAACTATCCCAGATCCAGGACGGAGGCGTGAAAGCGTCCGTCCTGCGGATCGCTGAACAGGCACAGAGTAAAGTGCAGGAAGTTGGTGGACAGTTCCATACGGTGCGGAAAAATCTGATCCAGTCCGCAAAAAGTGCTTTGCAGACGTTTAAGGAGAAAGGGAAGGACGCTCTGCAAAAAGCAGTATCAGCTATGAAGATCCCGTCCGCTCTTGCCCGGATACAGGAAGGGCTTCACGGTGCGGTAGAGAGTATGAACCGGCAGGCCGATAAAATGGAAGTCTTAAGCGGGGAACTCCACGCTGCAGGTGGCCATATCAAAAATGTGGGCAGGATTTTCCGGGGGAAAGAACGGGAGAAAGTAGAACCACAGGCCACAGACAGGGGGATTACAGCAAAGATCCGCAAGTCATTTTTGACAATCAGCGGCAGGCTCTCCAGTATGGAGCAGACTACGGTCAATATGAGGAAACGTCTGGAACAGTTCGTACGGAAGGAGGAAAAGAAACCATCCGTGAAAGGGGAACTGAAAAAATTAAAAGAAGAAAAGAAAATGGTTCCCCAGTTGCCGGTTCCGGTCAAACAGCAGGCAAGAGAATAAGGAGGAGAATTGCAGAATGAAACATCAGAAGATCAAAGGGAAATGGTATCTGGCAGGACTGGCGGTATGCGTCCTGCTTTTTGGCGTGTCGCTGTTTCAAGTGATCAGCCATTATGCGGGCGCACAGAAAGCGGAAGAAGAATTTACAGAACTGGCAGAGATCGTGGAGCAGACAGAGGATACGCCGGAGGAAGAACCAGAAGGAGAGAAGCAGGAAGTTGTCTCTCCCTTAGAGCGGTATGCCGAGCTGTTTGCCATGAATAATGATATGGCCGGATGGATCAGAATTGAGGATACGCAGATCAACTATCCGGTCATGTATACGCCGGATAACCCGGACTATTATCTGAAACACAATTTTTACAAGGAGTCCAGCGCCTATGGCGTTCCTTATATTGCAGAGCATTGCGATCCAATGGAACCCAGCGATAATGTGATCATCTACGGACACCACATGAATAACGGTTCCATGTTCGCCGGATTGATGAACTATGAGGATCAGGATTTCTATGAGCAGCATAAAACCGTCCGTTTTGATACGCTGACGGAAACCGCCGAATACGAAGTGATCGCAGTATTCAAGACAACGGTATATGACGATACCGGATTCAAGTTCTATCTCTTTTCTCATGCAGAGACGGAAAAAGAGTTCACGGACTATGTGGAGCAGTGCAGGAAACTTACCCTTTATGATACGGGAGTGACCGCCACATATGGAGACAAGCTGCTTACCCTGTCCACCT
>DWUT01000146.1 GCA_019120615.1 Candidatus Mediterraneibacter norfolkensis | reverse complement strand
GACTGGATTTTCTTCTGCAACAAAATACAGCAGCGTCACATTTGACGATGAGTCCTATGTTCTGGGTGCGCCGGAGTTTGTTCTGAAGGAAAAATATGAGGATCACGCGGAAACCATCACAGAACATGCTTCAACAGGCGCCCGTGTGCTTGTGTTTGGAACATATGACGGTGAGATCGACGGCAGTCCGCTGAAGGAGGCGGTAACACCCCTTGCTTATATCCTTCTGGCGAATCCGATCAGAGAGGCAGCCAAAGAGACATTCGCATATTTTGCAGAACAGGGTGTGGAAGTGAAAGTGATCTCCGGGGACAACCCAGTAACTGTATCCAGAGTTGCAAAGCAGGCGGGAATTAAGAACGCAGAAAAATACGTGGATGCCTCTGAACTGGAAACGCCGGGGCAGATGCAGAAAGCTCTGCTCAATAATACTGTATTTGGACGGGTCACGCCAAACCAGAAGAGAGAATTTGTACAGATATTAAAGAGCGCGGGCCGGACCGTTGCAATGACCGGAGACGGAGTCAACGATGTACTGGCGCTCAAGGATGCAGACTGCAGTATCGCCATGGCATCGGGAAGCGAGGCGGCGGCGCAGGCGTCTCAGCTTGTGCTCTTGGAATCGGATTTTTCACGTATGCCTGAGGTCGTGCTCGAAGGGAGACGCGTGGTGAACAATATTCAGCGTTCTGCCAGCCTGTTCCTGGTGAAGAATATCTTCTCATTTCTGCTGAGTCTGATCTCGCTGGTGTTTATGTTCTCTTATCCGCTGGAACCGTCACAGATCTCACTGATCAGCATGTTTACCATCGGAATTCCGGCATTTTTCCTGGCGCTGGAGCCGAACAAGAATATTATCAAGGGCCACTTCCTGACTAATGTATTCCTCAAGGCGCTTCCGGCCGCGATCACCGACGCGGCAGTGGTGGCGGCAATGGTCATCTTCGGACGGACATTCGGTGTGGATTCCGTAGATATTTCCACGGCAGCGACTATGCTGCTGGCGATCGTAGGGTTCATGATTCTCTATAAGATCAGCGCGCCTATGAACAAGATCCGCGCAGGGATCCTGGGAGGCTGTATTGTAGGGCTTCTGTTCTGCAGCATCTTCCTGAATGATCTCTTTGCGATTACAGGGATGACTACGGAGTGCGTGATGCTTTTCGTTGTATTTGCCATTGCCACAGAGCCGGTACTACGTTATCTGACACTCCTCGTCGGGAAGACACGTGGACTGTATAAGAAGCTCAGAGGCAGGACAAAGGAGCTGGGGAAAATAATCTAGCTTCATTTTTGAAAAAAGAAAGAGGAGAGAAGGGAAATTTTAAGAAATTGTCCCTTCTCTTTTTTTAGAGTGTATGATAGTATTAGTACAGTGAGAGAGTGCTCACGATATACATTCGGCGAGGGAGTGAGAAAAGATTATGAAACTGGAAGTGAGAGACTTAAGAAAAAGCTTTGGGGAAAAAGAAGTGCTCCACGGAATCTCTTTTTCTATAGAGAGCGGGAAAGCGCTGGGGCTTCTCGGGCGAAACGGGGCTGGAAAAACGACAACGATTCGTATTCTGATGGATGTCTTTCACGCCAACTCCGGGACGATCACCGTAGATGGCAGGCCTTTTCATCCGAAGCAGTTTCGGATCGGCTATCTTCCGGAAGAGCGGGGGCTTTATCCGAAGAAGGGAGTAGAGGAGCAGCTCATGTATTTGGCACAGCTTCGCGGGAGCAGCCGCGCGGATGCGAAACAGCAGACGATGCGCTGGCTGAAGAGACTGGGCGTGGAAGAGTATGCGCAGAGAAAGCTGGAGACACTGTCTAAAGGAAATCAGCAGAAAGTGCAGCTGGCACAGACCCTGGTCTGCGATCCGGATCTGGTGATACTGGATGAGCCGTTCAGCGGCCTGGATCCGGTCAATTCCCAGATCCTGAAAGATGTGATCCAAGAACAGATCGAGGCCGGGAAGTTAGTGATATTTTCAAGTCACCAGATGAGCTATGTGGAGGAATTCTGCGAGGATATCGTACTTATCAACCGTGGAGAGATCGTGCTGTCAGGAGCACTGAGCCAGATCAAAAAAACATATGGAAAGAACCGGCTGATCATCGGAATGGGAGAGAGCTGTCAGGATCCGGGACAGGCATTGACAGATTATATGGGAGATCTGATCCGGGTCGTCGGCAGACGGAAAGAGCAGGTTATCGTGGAGCTGAAAGCGGACTGTACCAGAGAGCTCCTTCTAAGAGAACTTCTGGAGAGAGAACTGGTCCCGGAAGAGTTTGGAAATTACGAGCCGTCGCTGACGGAGATTTTTGTAGAGAAGGCAGGTGATCAGTCATGAGACAGTTTTTGACCGTATTAAAATTTGAAATGGGGAATTATTTTAAAAATAAAAGTTTCCTTTTGACCACTATTGTACTGATCGTACTGGCAGTGGGGATCATCGCGGTTCCGGGGCTGATCTTCGGATCCGGGGGGAAGACAGAGAAAAGTGCGGAACAGGCTGTGGAAATGCCGGCAGAACAGTCAGGGCAGAACGAAGATGTTCCGCAGGATACAGGGGAACAGGAGAGATATGCTCTGTATGATGTAAACGGGAGCATCGCTGATCCTTTCGTCTTTGCCTCGGCTATGGGAGAGAATGTCGCCTGGCTTATGTGCGGGAGCGGGAGTGAAGTGGAGGAAATGGTAAACAGCGGGGAGGCAGAAGCAGGGTTTATCGTGGAAGATCTTCTTCATTATACTTATGTAGTGGAGGACCGTTCCACATATGATACGCTCCAGGATACATTTTCTCAGGCCGCTGCGATGACATATCGGACGAAGGTTCTGGAAGAGAAGGGTCTGGATCCGTCAGAGATCGAGGCGCTTTATCAGACCCAGCCGGAGAGTGAGACACGGATCCTCGGGAAAGACAGTGCAGGAAGCTACGCTTATACTTACATGCTCATCATGGTCCTGTATTTCCTTCTGATCTTCTATGGACAGATGATCGCGACTTCCGTCACCTCAGAGAAGAGCAACCGGGCGATTGAGATCCTTGTCACCAGCGTTGACAGCAACAGCCTGATCTTTGGAAAGGTCCTTGCCGGGGCGATCGCGGGTCTGATCCAGTGCGTTCTGATCCTTGGAAGTGCTGTGGGAGCATACCAGATCTTCCGGGACGGCTGGGGAGGACTTCTGGATAATGTGTTTGACATTCCGGTTCCGGTTTGGGCGGCATTTGCCGTGTTTGGCATGATGGGATATCTTCTCTACGCATTCTGCTTTGGGATGCTGGGGGCACTGGTGTCGAAGACAGAAGATATCAGCAAGGCGTCTGCGCCGGTGATCATGCTCTATATCATTTCATTTTTTATAGCAATCTTCGGACTCAATGACAGCAACGGTATTCTGGTGCGCGTGGCGTCCTTTATCCCGTTTACTTCCAGCAATGGGATGCTGATCCGGGTTGCCATGGGAAGTGTGGAGATGTGGGAAGTCATCGTGTCGGGAGCGCTGCTCGCTGCATTCTGTGTGGGGGCAGGAATCCTCGCGGCAAAGATCTTCCGCTTTGGGACACTGATGTACGGCAATCCGATCAAGTTCACAACTGCGCTGAAGAAGATACGGGAAAAATAAGCATACAAAAAATTATAAATAAAGCGGAAGATAATTTAACCGGATGAAAGCGGATAAAAAGAGGAAGAATATCTTAATATATGCGGAAAATTCAGGGGATCTCGAAATATTGGGAAGTTCCGTAGAAAGAAGGAAATAACATGCGCCGAAAAATGTATCCAAAGGATATCATGCTGGTCCTTGCAGCCACTTTTTTTTATATGTCAAGCCCCATGCTGGTAACGCCTCTGATCACAGGATTTGCAGAGAGCATCGGAGCGACGGCGGCGGTAATGGGATTTGTGGGAGGCCTGATGAATCTGGTCTCTTTGTTCTGCAGACCGCTGGCGGGAAATCTGGCCGACAGACTCAGCAAATATAAGGTCTCTTTTATCGGCGCGGTGTTCATGACAGCTGCATGTGTGGGATATATCTTTGCACCAGATGAAGCGTTCCTTGTGGTTTCACGGATCATAAACGGATTTGGTTTTGCATGCTGCTCTGTGTGCATGTCCACCTGGATGTCCAATATG
>DWUT01000014.1 GCA_019120615.1 Candidatus Mediterraneibacter norfolkensis | reverse complement strand
AGAAAATAATTCTCAAAGGAATAATATCTGAGAATGAGCACATTTTTCTCCGTCACCCTGGGGAGCCGGTCCACGTCCTCCTCATTTCTGCGGGCATAGTAACTGCAGAGCTGTCTTTTCAGTTCTTCTCTGTCTTTCCCGTCACCGTCCCGGATCATGAGGAAATTGTCCTTGATATAGACCTGATTCATATATTTCAGATTGGCATAGGTCTTGATATTGGTACAGCTGTTTGTCGTGATGATCGCGATCCTGGACAGATTGCCCTCATTGTCATACGTCTCCGAATAATATTTTCGGATCAGGAGCGGAAGCCTGCTCTTATCCTGTTTTCCTTCCACGATGAAGACAAAATTCACATTCATCAGGTCATTCGCCGAATAGCCAAGATCATCCAGCACAGCGCTGATGTCGGTCTTCTCCCGAACCTCCGGAAATCCCTCTGCATTCAGGAATACCTGACGGATCTGCCTGCTGTTGAAATTTGAAAGCAGGTTCGGGGAATGGGTTGAGAAGATCACCTGATTCTTCTTTGACAGCCGGTAGAGTATATCCCCGGAAACTCTCTGAAGTTTCGGATGGAGGAAGATTTCCGGGTCCTCCACCAGGATCAGATCCGCGTTCTTCCTGCCCTCCTCCTCGTATGTCTCCAGAAGGGACAGCATATAGATGCTGCGCATCCCTTTTCCCATGCTTCCAACCGGATATCTTTCCTTCTGTCCCGCCCTCTGTATCTCCGTCGTGACGGCAAGAGTCTTCTCCACATCCAGGTTCATGGAATACAGAATCGCATCTCTGCCCCCGTTTTTCCGGAAGTTTTCATTCACCCTTCTTGAAAACGTATCCAGGTTCAGATTATACAATTTGTATTCCAACAGCTTCGCTGCCTCCAGTGCATTCAGCTCCTCCGGGGTCTTCCTGCTGATGAGACCGATACAGGAAAAACAGTGGTTGCACTCCTTCGCCATGTCAAACATGCAGCACCCCGCCCGCATCTGTTTGAGCAGATCGTCCTCCTGGAGCATGAGAAGGTCATCCTGAAACCGCTCCAGATCCCGTTCCGTATCCATATAATAGATGTGAGGGAAAACCCGCGGAATATAACTGTTGTTCTTTCCATATCCGTCGCTGTAGCGGATCCTTCCTTCCCGGTTGACAGAATATTCAAAGGTAAGCTCCCCGTTCTGAAACGAAGGGAGCTTTTTGCAGAAATCCCTGTACCACGCTTCGTATCTCCGGTAGGAGCTGACTATCCCGTATTTGTGAAACCGCTGCAGATCCGTCTCCGTGATCTGCAGCGTGACCATGATCTCTATATTGGGAAAATTCTCCTGAAAATCCTCCTCACGGACTTCATAGTCGTCTCCCACTGCGCGGATGGCGTCCAGCACCGCAGTCTTCCCCGTGTCATTTTTTCCCACCAGGATCAATGCATTTTCAATCCCTCTGATATGCATGTCTTTGATCGATTTAAAATTTCGGATCCATAAATCCGTGATCTGCATTTTCTTTAAAACCCGTACCTTTCTTTCAGTTCTTCCACCCGCTCTTCTCTCAGTTTCTCTATCCTCTGCTCCGCCGCCCGGTCTGCGAAATGCATCGGTATGCTCATCACCGCCATGATGAGCACTCCTCCGATGAGCATAAAGATCAGCCAGCGTATCCCGTTCCTGATCGTCGGTTTTTCCATCTGGGAACCGAGCTCATTGATATTAAGTACCTGCGCGTATTGTCTCCTGCCGCAGCACGGACAGAAAAATTTTTTCGCGTAGTATGAATAAGTCCTGCGGTTTACAAACGCGGCTCCGCTGACCTGAGTCCTGGTCATGCTTTTTGACTTTACCATATAGCTTTTAGTAAACTCTTCGGCGCTGACGTCATACTCTGTGCCGCATTTCTCACATTTCACATGCCCTGTCAGGCCGGACTTTATGATCATCTCCGCAGCGCTTTGAAAGAACCTGACAGCGCAGAAAATGACCCATGCCATCAGCAGCACTCCCATGATCAGCGTAATAATAAACCTTGCATCCATTTCTCTCACCTGTCTTTCCCAAGTTTTTCTTTGAAATCTTTTATCGATGTCACGGCAAACAGAAACGAGATTACCAGGATAGAAAGATCGCTTGCGGACACACTGTCCATAAAACGATCCACTGCCGCCATTGAAACAGCAGAAAACAGAGTATCCATTATCACATACAGTGCCACTGCCTGCTTCTGTGTGCACCGTCCCAGATCCGCAAAAACCGCCGGCAGCGCTGAAGACAGAACCTCCAGCAGGAATCCCACGATCATGACAATGATAAAGAACAGGATGATACTCCAGACCGATTCATATTCAAAACCGAATAGTCTCATGATCGAGCCGCTCACGACAGCGATCAAGGCAATCACAGCCAGGATCACCACTGCGACGACAGAATAGCCCAGCAAAGCCCCTGCCAGTTCCTTCAGCTTTTCTTTCATTTATCCGAATACCTTTCGCAGATTTTTTTCTCCATCACGAAATTTGTGAGCAGGATCCCGCATCGCTCAACCTGCTGTTCTTTTACGACTCTGTATCCTCTTTTCAGGAAGAACGGCTTTGCGGTGATCGAAGCATGGGTGACATATGTTTCCGCCTTCACAGTACGTTCCAGTTCATCGCAGATTGCCGAAGCGATGCCCTCTCTCTGATGATCCTTATGCACATACAGTCTGTCCAGATATCCGGCGCTGTCCATGTCACCGAATCCGATGATCTGTTCCGCATCTCCCCTGTCTTCCACTGCAATGACAGTATGATGTTCCAGGAAAGATCTGTTCCATACTTCCAGGTCCACTTTTCCATTTGCCCAGGCGTCAAGCTGTTCTTCCGTATAGTCTGCCGCATTGACGGAGTGGACGGTATCGTAGAAAAGTTTCGCTATCTCCCCACAGTCCGAAGTCCTGTATATTCTGAGTATCATAAAGTTCTCCTCCGGGATCACATGATGTACTGTAAGAGCGGTTCCAGATATTTCTTATCTGTCCAGTCGCACTTCTGTCCCACTGCACACATCAGGGCGGTCATCCAGGGCTCATAGGTCGATGGATCCTTTTTGGCAACCGCTTTCTGAAGGATCTTGCACATTGTCCTGTCCGTAAAAGACATGGCAGACTCATCCCACATTCCTCTTCCATAAAACAGAGGAATTTCCTTCAGATCGTCTTTCAGATTATGTTCTTTTACCTCTTTCAGTGCCTTTTCATCGTACGGGGAAGCCCCCACACAGAAGACCGCTGTCTTTTTCCCTTCCAGTGCCTGCCTGTTTTTCCTCAGGAACGCGAGTCCGGCTATCCCCAATGCATAGATTCCTCCGCATAGTACGATCCTGTCATAATCCCTGAGTATCCGGCTTTCCGCCTTCGGCGTCTCGACGAGATCAAATCCCGCAGCATCCGCCAGCCATTGGGCATATTTCTTTGTTGCCCCATATTTGGACTGGTAGATGATCAGACCTTTCCCCATAGCATTCTCCTCCTCTCAAATCCTTTCCGTCTTAGCCCGGCGTATGTACGTCGCCCTTGTCCGCGGTAAATTCAAACTCCAGGGCTGTTTCCTCTGCCCCGACCAGTTTAACCCGGTTTTCTCCCTGTTTTATCTCAAAAGTTCCTAAACCTTCCTGTTCTCCGCCAGATGACGCTTCGCATTCCACAAGCGTGGACAGATTCCCCTCCGGATCGATCAGGACAAGCTTCGCTTTTCCGGATGAAACACTCAGTTTCCAGGAAAGGGTGACTTCCGTATCGTCGGGAGCTGTATAGTTCCATATGGTATCCATCCCTTCCATCTTTTCCGCTGAACCGGACACTGTATTATCATCCTGGCTTCCCGAATAATTTGTCAGATTATAACTGTTGGTTTCCCCCGCGATTCCCTTCTCATTGTCATAAAATCTTTCCCCGGGATTCATAGTGAATGCGCATCCTGTGATTAGCATGCCTGCTGCAAGTGCTACCAGGCATCGTTTTATTTTATATTGCATGATCTTTCCTTCCCTTTAATATCCAAACCGCTGCATCTCCTGTCTGAATTCTTCGATCGCCTTCAGCTTTTTTACTCTCCTCAGTCTGATCCCTGATTCCCTGCAGATCTGTTCCAGGGTCGCTTCGATGATGACATTGCCTACACGGATCTCCTTTGGCGCCCCAAAATGAAAGATAAAACCGATCAACGCCTCCGCCAGAGCCACGCCTGCATCTTCTTCCGGGCCTGCCATTTCTGCCTTCAGCATGAGCCCGGAATGTGCATCTGCTACAAGGCAAAGACAGGGATTTGCAGGACGCTGGTACCGCTCGTCCATGACAGCGGCTCCGGTGTAAGCGATATCAGCCTCCAGCACAGCATTGCATTTCTCAGATTTTCTCAGATCTTCAAGGAGATTTTCATCTGTCAGGGTCAGAACAGGGAAGTTACATCCGGTAAACGGAAGCGGAAGTTCTCCCGCAGTTATCTCATCCCCGTCTGCGGAGTAAAAGTAGGTGTTTTCGTGTTCAAAATCCACCTTTATCTCATTTTTCCGGTAATACTCCACTGCATCGGCAAGCATCTTCAGATATCCGGTCATGCGAAGGACTTCACTCTTGTCCATATTGTATGGGAAATATCCCCGCTGGTAAGACAGAAAATACAGCCACTGGTTTTTCCCGCG
>DWUT01000145.1 GCA_019120615.1 Candidatus Mediterraneibacter norfolkensis | reverse complement strand
ACTGTTACTAATAGGTCGAGGGCATAACCAAAGCGGAATAGGTGAAGATGGATGAAAGAGTTGATTCTTTGTATGTGGTTTTGAAGGTACATGAATATTTACATATGGAATGAGAGGACACCTGAGAGAGTAATCTTTCAGGTGTTTTTTTGATAAATATAACTTTTGAGCGGGAAAATCGCTAATTATCTCTCTTACTCAATCTATATTCTGACGGTGTCATATGATATTTCTTCTTAAAAGCACGCATAAAGTTTTCTGGATTTTCATATCCAAGCTGTTCGCTGATCGCCTGAATACTCATATTTCCAGTTTCAAGCATTGTGCACGCTCGGTTGAAGCGAAGGGATTGAAGCAGATTTGTGAAACTGGAACCGGTCAGTCTTTTGATATACCGGGAACAATATGCAGTAGAATAGTTCATCTGTTCAGCCACGTCGTGAAGAGTCACAGTATTCAAATTTTCCATCAAGTATGAAATCAGATTTTTATAAATTTCTGTCTGGTGAGCAGATGGCGCAGTTTCAACAGTACGCTGATATAGGCGTACCAGCCGGGAAAAATCCACCATTAACATTCCGCTTATTATATTGTCAGTATAACTGTCTATTTGCATTTGTTCTGAGTACAGGCTGAGCATTTCGCTTTGAATGTCCAGATCGTCTCCAGTGCGGAACAGAAGATAATCCTGGTATCCTTGTATGTACAGGCTGCTGTTAAAAAAAGAGGAAATAACACTGTTGCTCCGCAGTGTATTATAGAAAATGTCAGCGATTCTTTTCCTGCTGATCATAATATTTAATATGATACTATCGTCATCATCTACATAGATTGAGTGGTATACCGACGGAGAGACAAGACAAAGATCACCTTTATGAAGGGGAAGATTTTGTTTAAAAATCTGATGTTGAGCTATTCCTTGTACAACATAGATAATCTCAAAAAATTCATGGGTATGAAAAAATGGAGGTGTATAACGGTTGTGCTTCTCTATAAGGACAGAGGTCCGGTAGGGTAAATGAGCGTCAGTAATATAGCTGTCTGAGAGCGAAGCGGGATTGACACGACCAAGCTCAGGGATTAATAATGAAAGTCTTTCCGCTTCTTCCAGATTGATTTCTGAGAGAAGAGCGGAAAGAGTTCCGTTCTTTACAGCTGTATCATATTCTTTATAAAACCGTTCACTCTCATTCATTTCAAGCAAAGAATTTATTATGATGCTGTTTTTCATTTGCAGTAAAACCTCCGGTAAACAGATTTGTTTTATTATAGCAGAAGAGATCAAAAAATGATAGCTACACTGGTTATATATAACCATTGGAAAGACGAGATGGAAGGAGTAGGATGAAAAAGTAAGATTTAAATTGATGAAGCGAGGTGTTCTTATGAGATTGACAAAAGATATGAAAATTGACGAGATAAAGAAAATCCCGGAACTGGTTCAGGTATCAGACTATTTTACAGGTCGGCGGGACGGCAATAAAAAGGACGAGGAAGGGTGTACTTTTCAGGATTTGAATGATAAGTACAATACCTGGAATCCCCAGTGTATGATCTATGGAGTGGAGGCACTGATCCGAAATGGAAAGAATGGAAAAAACCGTGTATATTCTGTTTATTCACAGGATGAGATAGCAGCTGATCCGACACGTAAGGATGTGAAACTCATTGCCTTTCCGGGTGAAAAAGAAAAGCCTTTTGTTATATTGTGCGCGGGAGGAGCTTATCATGCAGTTTGTTCAATCGTTGAAGCGTTTCCTGTAGCAGCAAAATTTTCCTCAATGGGTTATCCGGTATTCTGCCTGAATTATCGTACATGGAAGAGCTGGGATGAACAGGTTCTGCCCATGGCTCTTGAGGATCTTGCAGCGGCAGTAAAGTTTATATCATCCAGAAAAGATGAACTGGGATTGGGACAGGACGATTATGCTGTCGGAGGTTTTTCAGCAGGTGGTAATCTGACAGCAGAATTCGGAATTGCGGAGAATGGATACAAGAAATATGGTTTAAAGAAACCGGATGTTCTTTTCTGTATTTATGCCGTTTTAAATCTGAAAGATATATTGGAAAAGAATGAGACATATTTGATCGAAACAATGTTTGGCAGGGGCGCAGACAGGGAGACAGTAGAAAAATATGATGTGATTACCAGATTAGATAAAGAGTATCCTCCATGCTATTTAGTTGCGGCAGAGGACGATGATATGGTTGATCCGGAAAATTCCAGAAAGATGTACAGTGAACTCAGCAAGAAAAATATTCCGGCGAAGCTTGAAATCGGAAAATCCGGCGGACATGGTTTTGGCCTTGGAGATGGAACATCGCTGGAAGGGTGGGTAGAGCGTGGTATCGGCTTCTGGGAACAGCTGCAGCAGCAAAAGGGAAAAGAAAGAATCTGAAATTAAAAAGCAGGGAGAATGATTTATGGCATACTGGATATGGAAATTTGGGGATTATGAGAAATATCATAATATTTTAGTACACAGCAGCAGACAGGCATATGGTCATATTGAACCTCCTGTATGGAAGATTTACCGTCCGGAGTGTTCAGTTCGTTTTACAAGGAAAATCAGTACAAAGGGCGGAAAGATCAATATATACGCATGTGGGGATTATGTTGTTTCTTTGTTTAAAGAAGGATTTGGCGGAAACGAACCGGGGAATGACGAGATCAAATGTGGCAATCCGGAAACGCTGGAGATCCCGGAGGGAGAATTTATGATTGAGATCCGGGTATTGAATAATAAAACATTTCCGAGCGTGTACGTGGAAGGTGTTGTGGAAACAGATGATAAATGGATGGCAGATGATCTGTCCGGTATAGCGGAACCTGTCGGGTTTTACAGGGAACTAAATTCAGGGCTGGAGAAACCGGATGTATTCCGCTTTGAGTATAGAGAAGAAAAGCCTGCTGCTTCATACTGCTGTATGCCGGTCTGCGGAACAAGAAATATGGAAGATCCGTTGTCTGAGAAACTGGAGTCATTTTATACGGAGGGGCGTCTTTATGATTTTGGAAGAGAACTTTTCGGAGTTGCAGAACTGGAAAATGCAGGAGAGGTTCCGGTTATGGTTTCCTTTGGGGAATCTAAGGCGGAGGCACTGGATCTGAAGTGGAGCGTCGTCCGTTTTAGAAAGGTTCCGGAAAATGGACATCTGCGCCTTCCGGCATCGGCCTTTCGATATGTCTGGGTGAGTGATCCTGAGGCGGAACTCAGGGTCGAGGCGGAGATGCTTCCGCTGATATACCGGGGAAATTTTTCATCAGACAGAACAATGATAGACAAGATCTGGAAAACTGCCGCTTATACATTCCATCTGAATTCAAGGGAATTTTTTCTGGATGGGATAAAAAGAGATCGGTGGGTCTGGTCGGCGGATGTTTATCAGAGCCTCTTTGTGGATCACTATCTGTTTATGGATCAAAATCTTGAGAAACGGACCCTGACGGCTCTGGCAGGGGGACTCCCGGTTGTATCCTACATTAATACGATCATGGATTACACATTTATGTGGGTCATCAGTATATGGGAGTATTATAGAACATACGGAGACCGGAAATTTCTGAAACAGATATATCCACAGCTTTCTGCACATGTAGAATTTTGCGAGGGAAGGCGTGATGATGACGGGTTTATCCAGGGAAAAAGCGGTGATTGGGTGTTTATTGACTGGTGCCCCATGGATAAGACCGGCGCAGTATGCGGAGAACAGATACTTCTGGCAGAGATGATGGACTGTTATGCAAAGATCGGCAGGACATTGAATGTGGAGGGAACGGAGCAGTGGGAGGAAAAAGCTTCTGAACTCAGAGCAAAAATTGAAGAGAAGTTCTACAGGGACAGCCTCGGAGCATACATAGACAGTTTTGAGTCAGGAAGGGAAAATGTAACACGGCAGAACAACCTTCTGGCATACCTGTATCTGAAACTTCCCGAGGAAAAAAAACACAAAATCTATCGAAATGTTATATGTAATGACAATGTACAGCCGATAACGACCCCCTATTTTAAATTTTATGAAAATAAGGTGATGTGTCTGGAGGGAGATTACGTGACATGTCTGGAGCACATTCTTGATTATTACGGCGGAATGATAAGACTTGGGGCGACTACCCTTTATGAACAGTATGACCCGGAGGAGGAAGGCATAGAACATTACGCAATGTATGGCCGCCCTTATGGAAAGTCTTTATGCCATGCCTGGAGCGCCAGCGTTATCTATATTATAGGAAGATTTATTCTAGGGGTAAAAAATACCGGGATTGCCTATGAATCCTTTGAAGTACAGCCCAAGGCAGGGATATTCAGGAATTATAGGGGCAGCGTCCCACTGCCGAAAGGAGTGATCGACATAGAGATTACAGAGGGGCGGGTAAAAGTGAGGACGGAATGCAGCGGAGGTACGCTTATTTGGGGAGAAAACACGAGGCGGATCGTACCCGGGGAGTGGATAGAATGTGAGATAACCATGTGAAAAACCGGCAGATTCAGATCAATATGTGGACTACAGGGATAGGCAAATGTCTATCCCTTAATTGCATAGTGCTATTTTCTTTTATTTACAGTTTTGAATAGCAGAAGATCATTATGAGATTAAAAATTCTGTGGCAGTAAATCTTGAAATTTTATGAGTTTACTGCAAAAATAAAGAAAGATGCAGCAAATGGAGATGATATGTAATGAAAAAACTTCTGAAAGTTATCAATCTGAAAACAATACGAAATCAGTTGATAGCTATGCAGATCCTTGTGGTGATTCCGTGTCTGTTCCTTTTGGGAGCAGTGCTGAATAATATGGTAAGCCGCCTTCTGGTTGAATCGAATATGGCGTCCTATACAAAAATCCTTGAATCTTCTAGTATGGTATTGGATGATCAGCTTGACTATTGCAGGGATATTACAAGAAGTATTCTGGCCGATTCAGTGCTTCAGCGAGAACTGGTTAAAAGCAATATGAGTGAGGGAGCGGGGGGGATATATGAATGGGAATACCTTTCAAAATATAGACTCAGCAATGGAAAAATATATTACGGGTTTTTCGGGAGCAAAATCAATATACATTTATGATCTCAGTGGAAAGCTTTTTTATATTGATATGACAGCCGGAAGTTCTCAGGTGATGAAAGCACTGGACTATTCCGAAATACAGTCCAGTGAATGGTTTAAAAAAGCATCAGAAAGCGGAGGATATGAGCAATTTGTGAGCTTTAATGTGATCACAGGGGATTCCGAGGAAATTTCCTGTGTGAAACTGCTGAAATCTCTGGAAACACAGACAGATATCGGCATGATGATCGTTAATTTTAATAAAGAATTTTTTGACAGGATCTTTCCTGATTATGAAAGTGAAAACAGTATCTATGCTGTTTGCGATGAAAGAGATGGCGGACAGGAATTTGTCGTGTTGGAAGCCCCGCAGGACATTACGCAGACACAGGTGGAAGAAATTATCGGAGAAGATAATTCAGATTACTATTACACGGAATATGAGAACAGTGAGACGGGATGGACACTGATCCACATAATACACCAGGATGACATCCTGGGTGATGCATTAGTGATCAGAACGATCGTAACGGCAGGTATTGTACTGACTCTTGTCCTTCTACTCGGACTTACATCTGTAATCTGCAGCAGGATCACCAGACCTTTGTCACAACTGAGAGATAACATCGTGAGAGTAGGAGAGGGAGAGAGGTATCTTGACGACAGCTATCCTAAGAATGAAGTAGGGGAGCTCGGGTATGAATTTAACAGAATGGTAAATGAAAAGCTTGCGCTTTCTGACCGGGTCGCCCGTTCAGAACTAAAAACCAAAGAGGCCGAACTGGAACTGCTGCAGTCGAATATCAATCCGCATTTTCTATATAATACATTGGATTCTCTTTACTGGATGGCCGTGCTGGAGGATGCGGATGATATTGCAGATATGACAAAAGCACTGAGCGATGTTTTCAAGATTGCCCTCAGTAAAGGGGAAAAATACATATCTGTGGAGGAAGAACTGCAGTTTGTAAAGAGCTATCTGCTGATCCAGAACAGGAGGTTTGAAGGAAAGATACATGTTGAAATCGATGTTGACGAGGCACTTTTGAATGAAAAGGTGATCAAACTCCTGCTCCAGCCTTTCGTGGAAAATGCCGTCTATCACGGGATCGAACCGAAGATTGGAGAAGGGACGATCTGGATCAGAATGTATAAACAGGGAAAGTTTATGTTTTTTGAGGTGGAAGACGACGGCGTTGGAATGAATGTCGAGAAAGATATCATGAAAGGATATGCGGTGCGGAACAGTGTTGAGAGAATCTAGCTCGTTTACGGTGCTGAGGCGGGAATTGGTTTTTACAGCAAAAAAGATAAAGGGGTAAGGGTAGTGATCCGATTCCCGATGGAGGGCGAAAATGCTGAAAGTAGTTTTGATTGAAGACGAGGCTGTTGTATTAAAAGGAATGACAAAGGTCCTGGAAAGAGAACCGGATGTTGATCTGGCGGGAACAGCGGAAAACGGAAAGGACGGTCTCCGGCTGATCCAGAACACACAGCCAGATCTTGTACTGACGGACATCCGGATGCCGGGACTTACAGGGCTTGAGATGATCGAACAGGCAAAACAGCAGTTCCCGGATATTGTTTATATTATTTTCAGTGGGTTTAATGAGTTTAAATATGTCCAGAAGGCGATCGGACTTGGCGTGCTGGATTATCTGGAGAAACCGGTCACGGTCAGCCACCTGAAAGAGGCTTTGCACAAAGCGAAGGATATGATCGACTATAAGAAGAGCTATATTCAGATGAAGGAACGTGCGGTGAAAGTGAACCGTGTCCTGGTGGAACAGGCACTCCTGAATATTTTGAATCATCCTGCGGAGATGGAAAAAGAGTGTATGGAACAACTCCTGGAACAGAACGGTGATCTCAGATACGCTACGGAGATCGCTGTGATGTGTGCGGGACAGGTCTTTCACCCGGGAAATAGATCAGATCAGTACAGGAACCTGATCCAGGAAATGACGTTTTCCGTCGTGCAGGGACACAGCTTTGAAATATATACATTGATTGCTGATGAGAAAATATTTTTTGTTTTTTTCAATCAGGAGTGTGAAATATTTCCATATTATGAGAAGATGGAAGAGGCAAAAAAGAGTCTGGAGGAGCAGGGAATCTCGTTCTACGCAGGACTCAGCAGCATCTGCCAGAACATTTTTGAACTTAAACATGCGTTTTCCGAAGCACAGAGTGCTTTAAATTACGCCGTCTTTCTCGAAGAGGAGCGGATCGTGCGCATTACAGATGTTGAGTATGGGAATAACATGCTAATGAAGATCACAGACAGTCAGTATTCCCTGGAATTTAATTTCAGGACACAGAATTATGAGGAATGCCGCAAGCAGATCTGTTCTTATCTGGAGTCCCTGAAAAGGGGAAAGCTGATGCCGGAATTTATGCGACATGAATGTATGAAACTGCTGGATCTTCTTCAGAGTCTGGTCAGAGAAACAGGCTGTGAAATATGTGAAGACGGTCAGATGCTTGATTACAGCGGTATTCTCAAGCAGTCTTCCGCGGAAATGATCGCGGAGTGGACGGCAGGAAAGGCAGAGATGCTTCTGAACCTGATGCAGGAAAAGCAGAAAGACACAGTGCCGAATGCGGCAGAGATGATGAAGAAATATATTGATAAGCATTATTCCGAAGGAATATCTCTGGACCTTCTTGCGGAACAGGTTCATATGAACCCGACATATTTAAGCGTTGCGTTCAAAAAGGCGGAAGGACTCACATACAGTAGTTACCTGACACAAGTCAGGCTCAGGCATGCAACAGAGCTCCTCGAAAAAGGCGAGAAGGCGAAGGATGTCTGCGAGAAAGTAGGGTATCTGGATTACAGATATTTCAACAAGCAGTTTAAAAAGTACTATGGAATGACTCCGGATACTTATAAAAGAAGCAGACTTGGCAAGAAAATCTAAAAAATGACACACCTTTTCTTTGTTAAAGATAAAAAAGCGCATAACAAGCAAAAAAAAGGCGGATTACCAATAATACGACAGGAGGGTACAATATAGGTAACAAAGAAAAAGGGAGGTAAAACCTTATGAAATGGAAAAAAGCAGTAAGTCTCGCACTTATCGGAACGATGATGGCCTCGCTTGCCGGATGCGGCTCAACAGGAGGCGGGACATCGGATCAGGCGGCAGACAGTGGAACTCAGGAACGGACCATTAAGGTCATGACGATCTGGAACGAGGATGTACAGGGAGGAACACAGACTCTGAAAGCTCTCTCCGACGAGTACTGTGCGGAACATCCGGAGATTACGGTGGAAATAGAAGTGGTCGCCCAGACCGATATGCCTTCAAGACTGTCAGTCCTTGCGGCATCTGGTGAACTCCCGGATCTGTTTATTGCAACGGATACTGCACAGAGCGCGACATTTTATGAGCAGGGGCTGATCTACAGTGTGGATGATTTCCTTGAAGAAAATGGGATACAGGACATCATCAGTGAATCGACAAGACAGGGATTGATCAATGTCCAGGCTGCCGAAGGAGATGAACTGTATACACTTCCCACAGAACAGAATATTGAGGGATTCTGGTATAATAAGCAGATGTTTGAAGAGAACGGATGGGAAGTACCCGAAACGATGGATGAGTTTATGGCAATCTGTGAGGATGCAGTGAGCAAGGGAATCCAGCCGCTGTCAGTGGATGGTATGGATAAGTTCTATTTCACACGGCTCTGGGGCGGATATGTGACATCTAAACTTGGAGTTGACGCTCTGATCAATGCTAATGCAGGCGAGCAGAGTTTCAGTGATCCGGCATTTCTGGAGGCCTATCAGTGGGTTCAGGATTTGAACACCAATGGCTATATGGGCGAAGGCGTGACAACGATCGACAGTTCTACCATGAACTCCGTGTTCCTGACTGGCGGTGCGGCAATGGAATACAATGGCTCATGGGTAACCAGCAATCTGAATAATGAAGAGGAAAACCAGCTTGGAGAGAATGTTGGATTCTTCGGGTTCCCGTCTGTGGATGGCGCTGTGGCAGACCAGAACGATTACTGCCAGAACTACGGCACTGCATGGGTGATCGGAAGCAACAATTATGATGACGCCCTGAATGACTGGCTTGTGTACGTATTCTCCGGATATGGTGATAAATCTATGGAAACACAGGGAATGCTGAGTGGTTTTGAGATGAAGGAAGAGCATGAAATGCCTTACTACACGCAGATGGTCGTGGACCTTATTGCAGAGGCAGGGGAAGCGGCAGTATGGCCAGAATACAAGATGGAGACAGGGGCAATGCAGACTTCTCTTGATAATTCACAACTGCTTATTCTTGGAGAAATGACTCCGGAAGATTACGGTGTGTCCCTGGATGCATTTTATGAATAACAGGTGAGATATTGTAGTCTTGCAGCTGCTATATTCCTTAAAAGAGTATAGCAGCTGCTTTTCAGAAAGAGGAATAATAATATGAATAGAGTGTTAAGCAATAAAAAGGCACTGGCTCTTTTCACACTGCCTGCTATCCTGCTTTTTACAGTGTTTGCTGTGGTGCCGATTATTTGGTCGCTGTTTTATTCGTTTTTTTCCGGTATGCCCGGGGTTAATTTTGAGTTTTGCGGGCTGGAAAATTTTATTAAGCTTTTTACAGACTCTGAACTGCACGCCAGTCTGTGGCTAAATGTCAAATATGTTGCGGTGGTAGTGATTGGCCAGGTGTTTATCGGCTTCGCGCTTGCCATGCTGATCAATTATGCGGTGAAGAGAGGCAAAAATTTTGTCAGAGTCTGCATGTTTATCCCGGTTGTACTCCCAAGTGTGGCTGTCGGTCAGCTGTTTCAGAAGATATATGCTATCGCACCTCAGTATGGTCTGCTGAATGCGCTCCTTGATATTGTCGGTCTGAAATTCCTTATTACGGCATGGATCGGAGATGTTTCTACGGCAGTAGGAGCGCTGTGCGCTATGGATATATGGAAGGGAGTTGGGCTTTACTGCCTTATCTTCTACTCGGCGATCATAGATCTCCCGGGAGATGTTGTGGAGTCAGCGAAGATAGATGGAGCGAGCTCTTTCCGGATCATCCGCAGTATCCAGATGCCGCTTTTAAAGCCAATCTTCCGTATGGCTTTTATCTTCAGTATCACAGGATGTATCAAAGTTTATGATTCTGCGGTTTCCCTTACGAAAGGTGGTCCGGGAACAACGACTTACATGCCCACAATGTATATGTTTGATGAGGCATTTACTTATGGAAACTTCGGATATGGAAGTGCGATCGCATTGATCATACTTGTGGAATGTGTCCTGCTGACGTCTATTGTCGGAATGATATTCAAGGAAAGGGGATGAGTACATGACTGCAAAGAAAGGAAAAGGAAAGATCATATCCAAGATCATTATCGGGATTGCACTGGTGCTCAGTATTTACCCGGTTATCTGGCTGATCCTGTCATCATTCAAGACAACGCAGGAATTCTCTCTGCTCCCCTCATATGCACTGCCGCAGGGTCTTTACCTGGACAACTATATTTCTGCATGGACATCAGGAAATATGGGAGTATACTTTAAAAATTCTATCATTTGTACCATTGGTTCACTGATCCTCATTGTCGTTGTCGCGCTTCCGGCTTCGTTTGCACTGACAAAGATGAAATGGAAAGGGAAAAAATTTTTTAATAAGTATTTTATGATGGGACTGATGATACCGATTCAGGTTGCTTTGATACCGATTTTTCAGATTTACAAAAATTTGAACCTTTTGAATTCCCATATTGGTCTGATACTCGTGTATACAGTATTTGGATTGTCTATGACAATCCTGATGTTTACCGGATTTTTCGAGAGCTTCCCAAATGAAATGCTTGAAGCAGCGGTGATCGATGGATGCAGCATTTACGGATGCCTGACAAAGATGGTGGTTCCGCTTATGGGAAATTCAATCGTGACGGTTCTGACGCTTCAGTTTCTGACAAGCTGGAACGACCTTTTGTTTTCACAGACATTGATCTCAGAGACAGCCAAGAAAACAGTGCAGACAGGGCTTGTCATGTTTTCCGGGGCACATGGTCAGGTAGACTGGGGACCGATGTTTGCATCAATGGCGATCGGTGTACTGCCAACATTGGGACTTTATCTGTTCTTGAGTAAATTTATGATCCAGGGGATGACAGCCGGTGCTGTAAAAGGCTGAAAAAGATATAGGATAAGTGAGAGGCTGAGAATTGAGAATATCAGCCCTCATGGAGCCAGTGTTAGGACACCTGAGAGAGTAATCTTTCAGGTGTTTTTTTGACAGCAAACTTTGTTCCATTGACAATCCATGTCCGGGGGGATACGATAAAAGAAATTGTAAAACAGCGAAGGAGACTCAAATATGAAGCGTTCAGACATCAATCGGTGTATCAGGGACATGGAAAAACTTATCAGGGAGAACGGCTTCCATCTTCCCCCGTTCTGTAACTGGACGCCGCAGGAGTGGGAGTCAAAAGGACATGAGTATGACGAGATCCGCGACAATATGCTTGGCTGGGATATCACGGACTATGGTCTGGGAGACTGGAACAAGGTCGGCTTTGCCCTGATCACTCTGCGGAACGGGAACCAGAAGGACCCGAAGTACAAGAAGGTCTATGCTGAGAAACTTCTTATGTTAAAGGAAGGGCAGCATTCGCCCATGCATTTCCACTGGACGAAATCAGAGGACATTATCAACCGGGGCGGCGGAACATTGATCATCCATGTGTACAATGCTGATGAGAATGAGGAACTGGCTGATACGGATGTGTGCGTGAATTCGGATGGTCGCTCCTACTATGTTCCTGCGGGAACCGGGGTAGAATTAAAGCCGGGAGAGAGTATTACGCTGTGGCCTTATCAGTATCATGATTTTGACGTAAAGCCGGGGACCGGCGATGTGCTGATCGGCGAAGTGTCCATGTGCAATGACGACAATACGGATAACCGGTTCAATCCTCCGGTGGGCAGATTCCCTGAGATCGAGGAGGATGAGAAACCTTACAGGCTTCTGTGCAATGAATATCCGAAAGCCCCTGCAGCATATGGAACCGCAACTGGCGATGCCGGGCAGCTGTACTGTGTGAAGGAGGATGCAGCTCCTTATCGGGCAGAAAGAAGATATACAGTGGATGACTATCTGGAGATCCCGGAAGACACCAGAGCGGAACTTATAGACGGCGTTCTGTATGACATGGCGTCTCCCAGTATTTCCCATCAGGACATATGTACCAGACTTACGGTTATGTTTGGGAACTATATTAATAGGAAGAAAGGAAAATGCAAAGTATTCGCCGGCCCGGTCGATGTTCAGCTTGACTGTGATGATGACACAATGGTGGTACCGGATCTCACAGTGGTCTGTGATGAGAGTAAGATAGAGAAAGGGCGGATCATGGGTGCGCCTGACCTGGTGGCAGAAATCGTATCACTTTCTTCCAGGAGAAGGGACTATGTCATAAAGACGGAGAAATATTGCAGTGCAGGCGTCAGGGAATACTGGATCATAGACCCGGACAATGAACGTGTACTCGTTTACTGTTTCGAAAAAGACGATGTTCCGGTCATGTATGGAAAGGCTGACATTGTCCCGGCGGGAATCTTTGCGGGTGACCTGAAGGTCGAAATTTCTGAAATCTTTGATTAAATACCTGGGATTTCTGAAAAATATTTAAAAAAGCAAAAAAGAACTTGCAGTATCACTGATGTTCTGTTATTATAGGTACATATTAAAAAGCGGTCTGCGAAAGCAGATATTAAAAGAGAGACAATAAACAGGGAGTCCGAAGCAGGACAACGTGGTTATTGTCTCTCTTTCTGTCAGGAGGTAAAGTGTATGAGAAAATCAATGAGTATTCAGTTCAGAGACTATGATATGGTGGAGAGATTTTCAAAGGATATTGCAAATATGAAAGGGGAATTCGACCTTGTTTCCGGCAGAAAAGTTGTTGACGCGAAATCATTTCTGGGAATCTTCAGCCTGGATCTGTCGGCGCCGCTTACGCTGAACGCAGTGACCGATGATGCGCAGGCGTTTACAGTTTTCGAGAGATATGCGGTGTGAGATATACAGTTACAGTTCAGCCATGCAGCTCGAATCCGCTGCTTTGCAGCTTCTTCTCGCTGAGGGCGTCCGCCCTATGCCAGGATAAACGAGATCATGCCCGTAAGCCAGCTTCCGTGCATGTCCTCTTTTATCCTAGCGCATGGCTGAACTGTTATAGCAAAATAGAGTGTAATCTGTTTTGGGGTTGACAAACCTCCTCCTTAAGAGGTAACATAGGATTTGACACTTAGTTTTAAGGAGGAGATATTATGAAAATGTGGAAAAAGGCAGCGAGCCTGGCACTGGCTTCAGCGCTCGTAGTTTCACTGGCTGCCTGCGGAAGTGGAAGCGGAAGCAGCAGTGATTCCGGAGATTCCGATGCAACCGCATTCAAGATCGGCGGTATCGGACCTACAACAGGTGACAATGCAATTTATGGAACGGCCGTTAAAAACGGTATCCAGCTGGCAGTTGACGAGATCAACGCAGATGGAGGAATCAACGGATACCAGATCGAGTATCAGTTCGAGGACGACCAGAGCGATTCTGAGAAATCAGTCAATGCTTACAATACTCTGAAGGACTGGGGTATGCAGATGCTGGTGGGAACAGTTACATCTACACCGTGTGTTGCTGTAGTAGAGGAAACTCATGCTGATAACATGTTCCAGTTCACACCGTCTGCAACAGCAGTAGACAGCATCCAGTATGACAACGCATTCCGTATGTGTTTCTCAGATCCGAGCCAGGGTACTGTTTCAGCGGACTATATCGCAGACAATTCTCTTGCACAGAAGATCGCTGTTATCTATAACAGCTCTGACACATATTCAACAGGTATCTATCAGAACTTTGTGACAGAGGCTGAGGCAAGAGGTCTTGAGGTTGTAGCTGCAGAGGCATTTACGGCAGACAGCAAGACAGATTTCTCTGTACAGATCCAGAAGGCAAAAGATTCAGGCGCTGAGCTTGTATTCCTTCCGATCTACTATCAGGAAGCTTCTCTGATCCTTGCGCAGGCTGACAGAGCAGGATTTGCTCCGAAGTGGTTTGGCGTAGATGGAATGGACGGTATCCTGAACGTAGAAGGATTCGACGGAAGCCTTGCAGAGGGCGTAATGTTCCTGACACCGTTCACACCGAACGCAGAGGATGAAGCTACTCAGACATTCGTTGCAAATTATGAAAAAGAATTCGGCGATACACCGATCCAGTTCGCTGCAGATGCTTATGACTGTATGTATACGATCAAGGCTGCGGTAGAGCAGGCTGACATCACACCGGATATGAGCGTCTCTGATATCTGCGACGCTATGAAGACAGCGATGACAGAGATTACAATCGACGGACTTACAGGAAAACAGATCACATGGGGCGAAGACGGAGAGCCGTCAAAAGAGCCGACAGTCGTTGTGATCGAGAATGGAGAGTACTCTGTTCTGTAATTCCGGCTGAATGAAAGAATTAGAAAAGTAATGAACAAAAAGGGGTACTGTTTTAAACGGTGTCCCTTTTTCTCACCCATTTTTCGGGTGGCAGTGAGGATGGTGAAAACAGATGAAGCACATTTTCTTTGTAGAAGACGATCTGAGTCTGATCAATGGCCTGTCTTTTGCGATCAGGAAACAGGGATATGAACTGACGACCGCCAGGACCAGAGAGGAGGCAGAGCGGCTCTGGGCGAAGGGCGGCTATGATCTGGTGATCCTGGACGTCACTCTTCCGGACGGCTCCGGTTTTGACCTGTGCAGGAAAATCCGTGAGTCCTCCAAAGTACCGATCATGTTTCTCACAGCTGCAGACGAGGAAACAGATATTATCATGGGGCTTGATATCGGAGGCGATGACTATATGACCAAACCGTTCAAGCTGGCTGTGTTCCTGTCCAGGATCAATGCGCTGCTGCGCCGCAGTGATAATTTCGCTCAGGAGCAGACAAAGGCTGGTACAGAGCTGAACTCGAACGGCATACGGGTTCAGCTTCTTAAGCAGGAAGTTACCAAAAACGGAGTCCCGGTCGACCTGACGGCTAGCGAATACAAGCTGCTGTGTCTGTTCATGGAAAATGCCGATATTGTCCTTGCTCCGGAGAAGATCTTAAGCAGGCTGTGGGACTGTGATGAGAAGTATATTGACAACAATACGCTGACGGTGTATATTCGCCGGCTGCGCACAAAGATCGAAGATGATCCTGCCGATCCTCGGAAGATCGTCACTGTACGGCGCATGGGATATAAGTGGAACACGACAGAGTGAGGTATGTTATGAGAATACTGGTAAACCGAAAGATCAAACGTCTTTTTCTATGCGTACTGCTGGCTGTGACAGTCTTCATCGCAGTTTCCGTCTTCTTTCTCCTCCTGAAAACGGAATATGCGATCTTCTGTGTGACAGCGGCTGCTGTGCTGCTGGTGTGCGCCCTTTTTGCGTTGATGTACAGATATTTCAGGGATCAGAGCAGGATCATGAACGATGCCATTGATCAGATCCGTGAATATATTGACGGGAATCGGAATGCCCGTATCGAATGCGATGATGAAGGGGACCTGTACCGGCTTTTTCATGAGGTCAATACTCTTGTAACGATTTTAAACGCCCATGCCGAAAATGAAGAACGTGCCAAAACCTTTATGAAGGATACGATCTCAGATATCTCCCATCAGCTCAAGACGCCTCTGGCGGCTCTCAATATCTATAACGGACTTTTACAGGAGGAAGTGGACGGACACCCTGAACTGAGGGAGTTTACTTCACTCTCTGAGCAGGAACTGGACCGGATCGAAACTCTGGTACAGAATCTTCTGAAGATCACAAGGCTGGATGCGGGAACCATCGTATTTGAAAAGTCACCGGAAAATGTTTCTGATATGATGAGTTACATCGAACGGCATTTTGCCTGCCGGGCGGAGCAGGAAGGTAAATCCCTTATCCTGTCAGGAGATGAGGAGGTTGAGCTGTTCTGTGACAGGAGCTGGCTGACAGAGGCGATCAGCAATATTGTAAAAAATGCGCTTGATCATACAGCGGCGGGGGCAGAGATCCGCATTACATGGCGGGCTTTTGCCTCCGTTGTACAGATCATTGTGAGCGATGACGGCAGCGGAATCCATCCGGAGGACCTTCCCCACATTTTCAAACGGTTTTACCGCAGCCGGTTCTCAAAAGACAAGCAGGGGATCGGCCTGGGACTGCCTCTGGCAAAGGCGATCATAGAGGAACACAATGGAACGGTCGAGGTGAACAGTACATTGGGAGTCGGGACGACCTTTACTGTCAATTTCCTGATTCCTACAAAATTGTAGGATTTCTGTCATAATACAGTAGGGTTGACGTGTTACTCTTTCTATACAAAAACAGAAAGAGGTGTTATACGAAATGGAATTGCTGGAATTTAAGAATATTTCCAAAACATACGGAACCGGGGAGGTCGCGGTACATGCTTTGAAGCAGGTCACATTTTCGGTCCCAAAAGGCGAGTTTGTCGCGATCGTCGGAGAGTCCGGATCCGGAAAAAGTACGCTGCTCAATATGATCGGCGCACTGGATACTCCCACTTCGGGAAAGGTATTCATCGACGGCAGAGATATTTTCGGGATGAAGGAGCGAAACCTGACGATCTTCCGCCGTCGGAACATCGGTTTTATTTTCCAGAGTTTTAACCTGATCCCGGAACTGACGGTGGAGCAGAATATCATTTTCCCGGTCCTTCTGGATTATCAGAAGCCGAATAAAAAATATCTGGAGGAACTGCTGAGCGTGCTGGGTCTGAAAGAGCGCCGCAGCCATCTGCCCGGTCAGCTCTCAGGAGGCCAGCAGCAGCGTGTGGCAATAGGAAGGGCACTGATCACCCGTCCTGCCCTGATCCTGGCCGACGAGCCCACAGGAAACCTGGACAGCCAGAATACAAGCGAGGTGATCGCCCTGTTGAAAGAAGCCTCCCGTCTGTATGAGCAGACGATTGTGATGATCACGCACAGCCAGGGCATTGCCCAGACCGCAGACCGCATCCTGGAAGTGTCAGACGGTGTGGTGACTGATTTCGGGAGGTGCCGGGAATGAGAAGTTATCTGAGTCTGATCCCGATCTCGGCAAAGGTGCGGAAACGCCAGAATCGGATGATGATCCTCTGTATTATGGTATCTGTTCTGCTGGTGACAACGATTTTCAGCGCCGCGGACATGACGATCCGGGGAGAGAGTGCTGCAATGATGGAGAAGCACGGGAGCTGGCATATCCGGATAGAAAACATTTCGGAAGAGATTGCCGGAGAGATCGGCAGCCGCCCGGACGTCACGGCATGCGGCCGGTCATCCGTGTTCAATTTCGATGCGGACCAGCCCTGGTATATTGGCGACAGAAAAGCCACTCTGTACGGCACAGACGAAACCTATCTGTCTCAGCTTGCAGACGGCATGGAAGAGGGAGATTTCCCCCAAAATGACAGAGAAGTGGTACTCAGTTCAAACGCGAAGCTTGCGCTGGATGTGCAGATCGGAGATCCTGTGACAGTCCGGACGCCGGCAGGCGACGTGGAACTGACGGTATCCGGCTTCGGATCAGATGATCAGGAGTATTATGAGGGTCAGACCTATCTGGTCGCCGTCTATATGACAGAATCTGCCTTTGCGTCGCTTATGGATAAAAACGGCGTTTCAGACACCGCCCCGGTCTGTTATGTACAGTTCCAGAGCGCGGCAAAAGCATCGGATGCGATCCCGGAAATCCGGGAGCAGTATGATCTGCCGGAAGAAAGCATCAGTGAAAACACAGCAGTTATGGGGCTTGCCGGTCAGAGCAGCAGTGAATCCGTGAAAAATTTCTATGGGATCGCGGCGGTCCTGTTCGTCCTGGTGCTGCTGGCCGGGGTGCTGATGATCTCCGGAGGCATGAACAGCAATGTCGCCCAGCGGACAAAATTCTTCGGCATGATGCGCTGTATCGGCGCGAGCCGGCAGCAGGTGATCCGTTTCGTAAGGCTGGAGGCGCTGAACTGGTGCAAAACAGCGATCCCGGTCGGTCTGATCGCAGGTACGGTCATCACCTGGGCGGTCTGCGCGCTGCTGCGTTACGGCATCGGCGGTGAATTTGCGTCCACTCCCGTATTCGCCCTCAGCCCGATCGGTCTGGTCAGCGGCACAGTGGTGGGACTTATGACGGTTCTGCTGGCGGCTCAGGCTCCGGCAAAACGCGCGGCAAAGGTCTCCCCGATGGCGGCGGCTTCCGGAAGCAGCGGGACGGTCCCGAAAGTGAATCATACGTCGAAGATGCTGTTGGGGAAAGTTGACTGGACCTTAGGAGTGCATCATGCAACAGCCTCTAAAAAGAACTGGTTTCTGATGACTGCCAGTTTTTCACTGAGCATTATTCTGTTCCTCTGTTTTTCAGTGGGACTTGATTTTGCCCATGAGCTGATCCCGTCCTTTCGGTCCTGGCAGCCGGATATCACACTGAACGGATATGCCAATGCACTTGTGCTGGAACAGAGCCTTCTGGATGAGATCCGTCAGATCCCGCATGTGGAGACAGCCTACGGAACGGCATACATGGAAAATGTCCCGGCGGCTTCCCTCGATATAAAATCAGATGCAGGAGAGGAGATCGACCATGTCAATCTGACCTCCTATACAGATTATCTGCTGGACAGCGCAGAAGACAGCGTTGCGGAAGGGAACCTTTCAGAAGTCTATGGAAATACAGGAAGTGTCATGACGATCCGCAATAAAGACAACCCGTTGCAGGTTGGGGACAGGATTCGGATCGGGGATAAGGAAGTGACGATCACCTGTGCGGTTTCTTCCGGCGTGTTCCCCAGTGAATACAGCGTGATCTGTTCCGAGGAAACATTTGAATGGCTTACGGGCGAAACGGCTTACAGTCTGATCGGGATCAAATTAGACAGTAGTGCGACGGATGAAACAATCCGTCAGATCAATGACCTGGCAGGCAGCGATATCATCTTTTCTGATCTGCGCAATGGGAATCAGGAGGACAGGGCAACTTACTTTGCCGCCCAGTTCGTGCTGTACAGCTTTCTGGCGATCATCGCCATGATCACGCTGTTTAATATGATCAACAGCATTTCGATGAGCGTGACGGCACGGATCCGGCAGTACGGCGCCATGCGGGCGGTCGGTATGGACGGCGGACAGCTCACCCGCATGATCATTGCAGAAGCCCTTGTCTATGCCGTCTCCGGACTTGTGGTTGGATGCGCGGCAGGACTGGCACTGAGCAGGTACCTGCACATCATGCTGATCACGAAATATTTCGGCACGGAGTGGAGCCTGCCCGTACCGCTGCTCTGCATTATCGCCGCATTCAACCTTTTCACCGCGCTCCTGGCAGCCCGGGCCCCATCCAGACGGATACGCAGTATGGCGATCACAGAAACCATCAACGAATTGTAATACACAGCCCTGCAAAAATCCGTCCTCACAGACAGAAACCGAGAAGCCCTCAATCCTCCCGCCCTTTTTGATGTACAGTCCAAAACGGCTCCTCCCGGCTGGAAGCGCCTTTCAGGGAGGTGGGGCGGGCAGAGCAGGTGACTTTGGAAGAATCCGTAGAAATAGTTAAGCCCCCGAAAGCAGGCGTTAAGCTGTACAATGGTGATTGCCTGAGCGTAAGCGAGTTGCACCATTGTACAGCTTGTTTTTAGCCTGATTTCGGAGGCTTTAGTATTTCAGGATTCTGGAACGGAACCTGAGCTGTCCGCCCCACCTCCCTGAATACGCATATCCCAGCTCGAGTCCCGTTTTCGGGCTGTCTGTCACATTTTAAAGATATCCACGTTTCTCCAGTGTATTGAGGATATTTCTTCCTTCTTCTGTTCCGTCGATGATTCTTCTTGCGCGAACGCTGTCACCGATGTTGAGGATTTCGATGGAGTCATCGTCCTCGAACGCCTCTCTGATCTGCTGGAGCACCGGATGTTCGGCCTTCATTCCCAGACATACGAATCCGTAATCGAAAGGAAGTTCTTTCTGCTCGCCGTCTGCCTCCACAAGGAAGTTATCAGGACGGACTTCTTTGAGTGCCGTGTTCGGCATCTGTTTTACGTTGTATTTGTTCATCAGCGTGTTGATGTCAACTTTGGATACCGGATCGATGCCGTTTCCGATAATCGGCATCATCTCTACGATGCTTACATCTGCGCCTCTCGGAGCAAAGTATTCTACGACGTCAAGACCTACCGCGCCGCCGCCGATAACGACTACTTTCTTTCCGGACATGTCTTCCGGATAGTCATTGTTATTGACGTGTTCGATCATATCAAGGATGCTGTATACTTTGCTTCCTTCTTTTCCGAGGTTCTCATGGAGTCCTGCGATCGGCGGAAGCAGCGGTGAAGAACCGGTTGCGTTTACGATGATGTTTGGCTTCAGGCTTTTGATGAAGTTTACATCTGCTTCCATATCCGTAAATGCAAAGAGATTTCTCAGTTTGTTCGTGCGGTGGATCATGTAATTCGGGAAGTCGGAGAGCCTTTTCTTATCCGGTATCTTGGAGATCTCTGCTGCAAGTCCTCCCAGATAAGGCTTCTTCTCGATCAGGAAGGTTGTGCACCCCACTTCGGCGGCTGTACAGGCAGCTTCCATTCCGGCAGTACCGCCTCCTACTACAACTACGTTGCACGGTTTGGTGATCGGGTGTTTCTTGTAATCCTCGCCCTCTGCGACCGCAGGGTTGATGGTGCAGCGGATCGGGCGGTTGATGCCGATACGGTTTCCGGCGCATCCGATATTACAGGAGATACATTTCCTGATGTCACAGACGTCCCCGAACTCTACTTTGTTGACCCACTCCGGATCTGCGATCAGACCACGTCCGATCCCGATCAGATCAGCGTCTCCTCTGGCAAGGATATCCTCTGCGACATGAGGATCACGGATATTTCCCATAGTGACGCAGGGCTTGTTATATTTCTCTTTTACGGCTTTTGCCATATAGGAACGCCATCCGTCCGGGAAATGGTTGGAATCGATCTGGTACTGGATGGAGGCGTTCAGTCCGCAGGATACGTCGATGACGTCGGCCTCTTTTTCAATATACTGCAGATAGTCAAGGCAGTCGTCCAGCGTATTTCCGCCCTCAAGGAATTCGTCGGCGCTGATACGGAGGAAGATGGGGAAGAACGGCCCGACCTGACTTCTTACTTCTTCCATCACGAGGCGGGCGAAACGTGCTCTGTTTTCTGCGGAACCACCAAACTCATCTGTTCTCTTGTTTGTCAGAGGCGAGAGAAACTGGCTGAGAAGGTAGGAGTGTCCGGCATGGATCTCCACACAGTCGAACCCAGCTGTCTGGGCGCGCTTTGCAGCCTCTCCGTATTTCTTTACAATGCGAAGGATCTCGTCTTTCTCCAGTGGACGAGGGATATCTCCGCCCTCTTTGGAAGGGATGTTGGAGGCAGATACCGGCTGCATGTTCGTACGCGCAGACTGAGCGGATGCTCCCGCATGATTTAGCTGGATCCCGATGCAGGTCCCGTGTTTGTGGATCGTTTCCGTCAGTTTGAAAAGACGGGGAATGTAGTTGTCGTGGTCGATGCGGAGCTGTGTTGTTCCGTTGGAACCCTCCGGAGAGTCGACGCTGGCATTCTCCACCATGATCAGGCCTGTGCCGCCTTTTGCGCGCTGCTCGTAGTAATTAATATGGAGGAAACTCATCTCTCCGCTCTGCTCGCCGTAGTTTGTCCCCATGGGAGTCATCATGATCCTGTTCTTCAGCGTCATGCGGCGAACGGTGAAAGGTTCAAAAATATGTCTGTACTCTTTCTTCATAATCCTAATCTCCTGAAAATAATATCGGTTATAGTTAATAAATAATGAAATAGAGAGGTTGTTGAAAAACGGGCGTATTGTCTTTTGCTTAACAATCCGTTTACAAGCTGTATTATAAAAGAAACCATTATATAAAACAAATGCATATTTTTGAATAGAATTATAGAAAATTTTAATGATTTGTGCTATTTTATACAAAGAGGTGATTTTATGAACCTGAACCAGCTGCATTATTTTTCAAAGCTTGCGGAAGTAGAACATTATACAAAGGCTGCGGAGGAGCTTGATATTTCCCAGCCGACTCTCAGCCATGCGGTCAGTGCCCTGGAGACGGAACTGGGGACAAAGCTGTTTGAGAAGCAGGGCAGAAATGTGACGCTGACAAAATATGGAAAAATTTTCCGGGAATATGTGGATGAATCCATGAAAACACTTGATGCAGGAGTAAAAAAAGTGAGGTCTCTGACAGGACAGACGGAGGGGCTGATCGAACTGGGGTATATCTATACGCTTGGAAGCGAGTTTGTTCCGTCGCTGGTGAGTGATTTTATCCGAACTCATGAGGAATTGAGAGTAAAATTTCATTTTACTGTGGGCAACACTTCAGAGATCATAAAAGGACTTAAGGAAGAGAAGTATGACATTGGGTTCTGCTCCATGGCGGAAAGAGAGAGCGGGATTCAGTTTACGCCCGTGGGAACAGAGAATCTGGTGGTCGTGGTCCCAAAGGGGCATCCTCTGTCGTATGAAAAGGCTGTGGATCTGGAGCAGGCAGCGGTCTACCCCCAGATCTTCTATACGCCCAACAGCGGTCTTCGGCCGGTCGTAGACCGGATGTTTGAGCAGATCAGGGTGAAGCCGGAGATCGCCTATGAGATCGAGGAAGACGGCTGCATGGCGGGGCTTGTAGCACAGAATTTCGGAATTGCCGTGATGCCCGAGATTCCGGTCTTACGGCAGCTCAGTGTGGACATCATCCCGCTTCGCAATCAGCATGAGAAGAGGTATGTATATATGGCAAGATCCAGGGACGCCTTTCAGCCGCCCTTGGTGCAGCGCTTCGCGGAATATGTCAAGAACCTTTTTTTATAAAAGAAATGAAATTCCTGACCGCCGGGATCTGATAATGATCCTTCAGGTATCCCATGTAGACGGTGTGCCGCAGGCTGACGTCGCTCAAGTGGAGTTTTTCGAGAGAAAAATGTTCCAGGATATCCACATCCGCTACCAGCGCGATACCAAAATCCTCGGCCACAAGAGATGCGATGGCGTTTTCATCCGGTGATTCACAGACGATGTTTGGAACGATTGAATAGGCGGCATAAGTACGTCTGGTGAAGCGCCCCAAACCGGAGGTCCTGTCATATCCGATCAGCGGATAACGTTCCAGATCCTTCAGAACAGGCGCGCTTTTACGGGCAAGAGGGTGACCGAGAGGGGTGATGATGATCATTTCCTGGTCCATGATCGGGACAAACTGGATATCCGGTTCATTTTCCACATAGGATCCAAAGATAACGTCATACTGCTCAGATTTCAAACCTGCAACCATTTCTGCGGTGTAGGTCTGTCGGAAACTGAAGCTGATCTTTTCGTTATTGCTGCTGGCAAGAAACCGGCGGACTGTGTGGGGGATATATCTGGCAGCCAAAGGAAAAACATAGGCAATGTCAACATGTCCAGATTTGCCTGAGAGCTTCTTCATATGTTTTTCAGCAAGATTTACCTCGGACAGGATGCGGTCGGTGTGCTCAAGGAAAAGCTTCCCGTATTTTGTGAGCGTGACCGTGCGCCCTTTTCTTTCGAACAGAATAATTCCCAGTTCATCCTCGAGGTTGGAGATAGAACGGCTTAAGGACGGCTGGGAGATGTTGAGTTCTGAGGCGGCCAGACGGTAATGCTGGCAGCGCGCAACGGTCTGAAAGTAAGTAAGCTGATTCAGTGTCATGGTACTGCTCCTTTAAAAAATATCTTTTGTGGTATTATACTACAAATGATAGTTTTAAGCTATCAAAAATGTCAAAAAGATATATTGGAACTATAATATGTAATTGCGTATAATTAAACCAGAGAGGTTGTTTGATATTTAACAAACAGGAATAGTAATCAAAAAGGAGAAAAATCATGGCAGAGAGAATCACAGGACACACAGAACTGATCGGCCTGATGGCTTACCCGATCAGACATTCAAGTTCACCGGCAATGCACAACGAGGCGTTCGCAACACTGGGACTGGACTATGCTTACCTTGCGTTCGAGGTAGACAACAGCACACTTGAGGATGCTGTGAAAGGGCTTCGGGCTTTGAAAATGGTAGGATCAAACGTTTCCATGCCGAATAAGACGGTTGTGGGACAGTACCTGGATGAATTGTCACCGGCAGCTCAGATGTGCGGTGCGGTCAATACCATTGTGAACGACAACGGGAAGCTGATCGGACATATCACAGACGGGATCGGTTACATGCAGTCCTTGAAGGACAATGACATTGATGTGATCGGAAAGAAGATGACGATCACAGGTGCCGGCGGCGCTGCAAAGGCAATCGAGGTTCAGGCGGCTCTGGACGGAGTGAAAGAGATCTCCATCTTTAATATCAAAGATAAATTCTGGGAAGCAGCGGAGAAGACAGTGGAGACGATCCGCAATAATACAGACTGTATTGTAAATCTGTATGACCTGGATGACAAAGAGAAGTTAAGAGAAGAGATCGCAGACAGCTACCTATTTGCACAGGCAACAGGTGTCGGCATGAAACCCCTTGAGGGACAGTCAGTTGTTCCGGACAAATCTTTCTTCCGCCCGGACCTGATCGTGACAGATACGATCTATTCTCCAAGAGAGACAGCTCTTCTTAAGATGGCCAAAGAGGCAGGATGCCGCAAGACGATGAACGGTCTCGGAATGATGCTCTTCCAGGGCGACGCGGCGTTCTATCTGTGGACGGGCAAACACATGCCGATCGATCACATGAAAGAAGTTCTCGACATCAAATATGACTAAAAGATAAACAGAGAGAAAAGAGAGGGAAAAAAGAATCATGAATAAAAAATACGCACCAAGTGCACTGATCCTTTATTTAAATTATTTTATCCATGGTATTGGATGCTCCATCTTAAGTCAGCAGGTTGTAAAAGAACTTCTGGCAGAGCAATGGGGCATGAGTGATGTAATGGGTGTTACCGCAGTGGCTGCAGCGCTGGGACTGGGGCGTCTGATCTCTCTTCCGTTTGCCGGCCCGCTGTCTGACAAGTTCGGAAGAAGGATTTCCGTTCTGATCGGATGCTTCTCCTACGTGATCTTCTTCGTGGGGATTGCATTCTCACCGAATATGACGATCGCATATGTGGCGGCAGTTCTCGGAGGTATCGCGAACTCCTTCCTTGACACAGCTACATATCCGGCAGTTGCAGAGATCATCTACAAATATACAGGTATCGCAACGATGGGAATCAAGCTGTTCATCTCTGTTGCACAGCTGCTCCTTCCGTTCTTCCTCGGTCTCTGTGTCGGAACATCTATGTCTTACCTGATGCTTCCTCTGGTATGCGGTATCGTGATCGCAGTACTGGGTGTACTTGCTATCTTTGCTCCGCTTCCGAAGGTTGAAGGCGTGGGAAAAGGCGAGTCCTTCCTGAGCAACTTAAAGAGCGCTCACTTCTCAGTAGAGAGTGTTGCTCTGATCCTGATCGGATTCACATGTACCGCAACATTCCAGCTCTGGCTGAACTGTGCGCAGACATTCGGTACAGAAGTTGCAGGCATCGCATCTGAGGATGTTTCCATGATGCAGACATACTATTCAGCAGGTACTCTGGTGGCTCTGTTCGTCACAAGCGCCCTGATCACAAAGTTCAAACAGGTCCGTTTCCTTGTGATTTACCCGGTGATCTCACTGGTGATGCTGGCCCTCGTTTACATGATCAAGAGCCCGATGATCTGCTATGTTGGAGCATTTGTGATCGGTTACGCAGGAGCAGGCGGTGTCCTTCAGATGGCGACAGCCGTTGCGAATGACCTGTTCCCGAAGATCAAAGGTACACTTACCAGCCTCGTTATGATCGCATCCAGTCTCTGTAACTACACGATCCTGACAGCGGCTTCCAATATGACTGCATCCGGTGTTATAATCATGAATATCGTGATCACTGTCATCGGTATCCTTCTTGCGCTGTTCGTCAACGCAAGATATGGAGTCCTGCTGAAAAACGCAGACACATCCAAATAATAAACAGAACTGAAAAGAGGCAGCAGGCCGGAGCGGCGCGGAAAACGCCGTTCCGTGACGCTGCCTTCCTGTGGTTAAAAAGGGCGCGGTTTACAGCTGTCTTTGAGTACAGTGTGAACTGCAGCGTAAAAGTATCAAATTCACTGACAGGAGGAAGAATAAGAATGAATCCGGTAAAAGTAAGAAATGTAGAGATCGGAACAGGTATTCCGAAGATCTGTGTTCCCATCGTGGGAGTTACAAGAGAAGAGATCCTTAAAGCGGCGGAGACGATAAAGACGACAGCTGCAGACGTGGTCGAGTGGCGTGTGGACTGGTACGAAGATATCTTTGACTTCGGAAAAACAGAGGAGACGATGAAAGCGCTCAGAGATGTGCTTGGAGATACGCCGATCCTGTTTACATTCCGTACATCCAAAGAAGGCGGAGAGAAAGCGATCGAGACAGACGCATATGTTGAGCTGAACCAGAAAGCGGCAAAGACAGGTCTGATCGATCTGGTCGATATCGAGGCTTTCACAGGGGACGATGCAGTAAAAGCTGTTGTTGAGACAGCTCATGAGTGCGGTGTGAAAGTAGTTGCTTCCAACCATGATTTCCACAAGACTCCGGAAAAGGATGAGATCGTATCCCGACTCCGCAAGATGCAGGATCTGGGAGCGGATATCCCGAAGATCGCGGTAATGCCGCAGAGCAAGAAGGATGTCCTGACACTTCTGTGCGCGACAGAGGAGATGGCGACAGAGTATGCGGACCGCCCGATCATTACCATGTCCATGTCTGGAACCGGCGTGATCAGCCGCCTGTGCGGAGAGGTGTTCGGCTCCGCGCTGACATTCGGAGCAGTAGGAAAGGCTTCCGCACCGGGGCAGATGGGAGCGGAGGATCTTCAGACAGTCCTGGGACTCCTTCACAAGAGTCTCTGATATGACCCGAAAGGAGGCTTATAATGGCAGGTTTTAACAACAGAGAACAGTTTCTGGCATCTGAGCCGGAAATGGATATGTCACAGTTCAGACATGTGGAACTGGATCTTAAGTATGCAGACCAGTCAGAAAACCAGATCCTGGATATCATGTATCCGGACGAGGGGGAAGGGCCGTTCCCGCTGGTCATTGTATTCCACGGCGGAGCATTTGCCATGGGACATAAACGTAGCCATTACATCAAATCAATGTGCCAGCCTGTCACACAGGGATATGCGGTGGCTACGGTGGAGTACCGTCTGGTGCAGGAGGCTCTGTGGCCGGCACAGCTGATCGACGGGAAAGCGGCGATAAGATATCTGCGTGCTAATGCGGAAAAACTGAACCTGGATCCCGAACGTTTCGCGGTGTGGGGCAACTCCGCAGGCGGGACAGTCACCCAGCTTCTGGCAGTGACCGGGGACAGGGAGGAATATGATGACCTTTCCGTCGGACTGAAGGCGTCCTCAAAGGTGCAGTGTGCTCTGGCATGGTACACCATCAGCGAACTCTGCTCGGCGGAACAGTTCGGTGTGGATATCGAGGACATCCGTACCCGGACAGGCGCGGGCAAGGGAATGATGCCAGGTGACGGTGTGGGAACTTCCTCACTGTTTACCATGCTCCTGGGCTACAACCCGATCCAGTATCCGGAACGGACCTGCAAGGTCAGTCCGATCTGCCAAGTGACGGAAGACTGCCCGCCCATGCTCCTGGAGCACGGGACAGATGACCTGATCATCGACCATCATCAGTCCATCTATATGTATGAAAAGGTGAAGGTGGTATGCGGGGAAGACCGGGTGCAGCTCGAACTCTTCGAGGGGGAGCCTCACGGATCGCAGAGGATCAAGGCAGATGACAACATAAGAAGATGCATCGATTTTATCGACAAAGTCTTCTATGACGGAAAGAACCCTTACAGGAAAGAATTCCGTGAGATCTGCATCGTCGGGGAAGAATAGAAAGAGACGGAGAAGGCAGGAATGGAAACTATAATATCAGTGTTGGGCCTTCTGGCGGCAGCGGTGATCTTTATCGTTGTCATCTGGAAAGGGCTTGATGTATTTACTTCTACGATCCTGGTGTCATTCATCATCATCATTACGAGCTGGATGCAGTGGTGGGATGCGCTGACATCCTATGCATCAGGATATGTGGGATTCATACAGGGCAACCTGTTTGTTCTGGTGATCGGCGCCGTGTTCGGAGAACTGATGGGATCCTCGGGATGTGCGGAGGCGATTGCCAATGTGATTACGGAAAAGCTGGGAGTGAAGCGTGTGATCCTCTCCATTACCGTAATCAGCACCGTGTTCGTATATGTAGGCGTTTCCGGATTTGTGGTGCTGTTCGTCCTGGCGCCGATTGCAACGGTCATGATGAAGCAGGCAGGTTATCCGTACCGGATGATCCCGGGAATCATATTTATTGGGGCAACCTGCTCCGCTATGATTCCCTATGCGATCAATATCACGAATATCATGCCGGCACAGTATCTGGGGACTTCTATGGGGTCCGCGCCGATCCTTGGATGGATCGCGTTCGCGGTATCCATCGCGGTAGGATATTTTTACATGGTATACGCGGCAAGGAAGGCCGCAGTGAAAGAGGGAACTGTTGTAGACGATTCAAAACCGATCAAGATCCAGCCCACAAGGGATGATCTTCCATCGGTCGGGATCGCTCTGATCCCCTTTGTTCTGGCCGTTGTGCTGGTGCTCATATTCTCCAACTTTACGGAGATGGATACAAATGCAGTGGTCGTTCTCAGCCTGTTCATCGGCTCTGCGGTGATCGTCCTGACCTGTCATAAACAGTTGGACGGTGTGAAGAAGATCATCGGGAAAGGTGTGGATAACGGGATCGGCGCTACCATCATGGCGGCTGCGATTCTTGGATTCTCCGGTGTGCTCCAGTCCTGCCCGGGCTTCCAGGCAGTGATCGATTTTGTTCTGGGTCTGAACATGAACGCTTACATCACAGAGTTTATCGGACTGAATATCCTGGCGGGGATCATGGGAAGCGGAACTTCCGCCATCGCCATGTTTTTTGAGCATCTGTCCGATGGACTCATCGCCCAGGGGGCGGATCCGGGAGCGCTACACAGACTTGCTCCGGCATGCGCGACAGGGATGAACACTCTTCCCAATGCGGGCGGCATGGTGGCGCAGTTGCGCTGGATGAACCTTTCCCTGGCGGAGAGTTACTGGTATGTCTTTGTCACATCCGTGCTGGCGCCGATGATCGGATCGGCAGCCGCGGTCGTGGCAGCGATCATCTTATATTAAGTTTTCAGCACAGAAGAGGGAGACGATGCACCGCTTCGTCTCCCTTTTGTTATTGGGAGATTCTATATGAAAAAAGCAATAAACTGGATAGACGAGTATCTGGAAGAGGTACTTCTGGTGGCTGCACTTGCAGCCATGGCTCTGATCATGGGAGTGCAGGTGTTCTGCAGATATGTGCTTGGCGCCTCCCTGTCCTGGTCCGAGGAGCTGACCAGATATATTTTTATCTGGGCAGGATTTTTAAGTGTCAGCTATTGTACAAAGAAATGTATTTCCATCAAGATTGAGCAGTTTGTCGCATTGTTCCCGAAACGGGGCAAGGCGATGTTTAAGGTGGTAAACCACACGTTTGAACTGATTCTGTTCCTTTATCTGATTCCGTTTGCGTGGAAATATCTGATGTCCGCCGTGGCAAACGGGCAGACAAGTCCGGCTATGGGGATTCCGATGTATTATGTACAGGCAGCGCCCCTGGTAGGATTTATCCTTTCTGCGATCCGTGTACTTCAGAGGTGGATCGCGGAGTTCAATTCAGTGCGCCGGAAAGGAGGAGAGTGAGATGTCGGCTGTTGTTTTATTTATTATTTTTGTCGTGTGCCTGGTCATCGCGATCCCGGTCTCCATCTCGCTTGGGATTGTTTCTGTGCTTCCCGGGGCGGTAGATCCGTCGTTTACGGCAAGCGCGACCTATGTGATACGATCCATGCTGGGAGGACTTGACAGTTTCCCGCTCCTTGCGGTGCCCATGTTCGTACTGTCCGGGATCATCATGGCCCGGGGAGGAATCTCAAGAAAACTGTTTGATGTGTTTGCCTATTTCATGGGGAAGAGGACGGCGGGCATGCCCTGTGCCGTGGTCGTGACCTGTCTGTTTTACGGAGCGATCTCCGGTTCCGGACCGGCGACTGTGGCGGCAGTAGGAAGCATGACCATCCCGATCCTGATCGAGATGGGGTACGATAAGAAATTTACCACTGCTCTGGTAGCCGTGGCAGGAGGACTGGGAGTTATCATACCGCCCAGTATCCCGTTCATCATGTACGGGTCCGCTTCGGGGGCTTCCGTCAGCGACCTGTTTATCGCCGGCATCATCCCGGGACTTCTGATCGGCGGGCTCCTGATGGTTTATGCATTCTACTACTGCAAGAAAAACGGTGAAGACCAGGAAAAGAAGATGGTGGTAGTCGGCGCGCTCCATGAGAGGGGACTGTTCCGTGTATTGAAGGACAGCGCGTTCGCTCTTCTGAGCCCGGTCATCATCCTTGGCTGCATCTACACAGGAATCGCTTCTCCGACAGAGGCAGCGGTTATTTCCGTGTTCTATGCACTGTTGATCAGTATGCTGGTCTATAAGACGATTAAGGTGAAGGACATCTGGGCGATCCTTGTGGAGTCCATACGCACTTATGCTCCGATCCTGTTTATCCTTGCGGCGGCGATCGCATTTTCAAGAGTGCTGACTCTGATGCAGGTTCCTCAGGCGATCAGCACATGGATCCTGGCCCACTTTACGAATCCTGTGATCCTTCTTCTTGTTATCAATGGATTCCTGCTGATCGTGGGAATGGTCATGGATACGACGCCTGCGATTCTTATACTGACACCGATCCTTCTCCCGATCGTGGAGTCCATCGGGATGGATCCGATCCATTTCGGTGTGATGATGGTGGTGAACCTTGCAATCGGGTTTGTCACTCCGCCTATCGGAGTCAACCTGTTTGTGGCAAGTTCGCTTACGGAGGTGCCCCTTATGGAGATCGCAAAACATGCGTTGCCTATGATCCTGTATTTCCTTGTGGCGCTTCTGATCATCACATTTGTTCCGGCGGTCAGCCTGGCGCTGCTGTAACGGCGGGTTTAAACGGAAGGAGACAGTTATGAGAAAGAAAAATATTTTTGCGGCTGCTGTGGTGCTTGCCGCGGCCGGAGTTCTGGCGGGATGCGCCTCCGGGAAGGACGGAGAGCAGCGGTACGCGTATCCGCTGGGAACGGCGAGCCCGGAGGACACAGTGACCCAGATCTATGCGGAAAAGTTCGTTGAGGAAGTGGACCGCCTCAGCGAAGGAAGGATCAAGATCATGGTCTACCCGAACAGTGTGCTTGGCGGAGACCGGGAACTTCTGGAGAGCTGTTATGACGGGGATATCCCGTTTGTGATCCAGAACACAGCGCCTCAGGTCAGTTTTATCGACGATACGGCAGTGTTCGACGCGCCCTGTATCTTCAGTGACATCGAGTCGGTCAGGGAGACAGTGGATCAGCCGGAATTCCTGGAAAAGATGCAGGAGTCTTACCGGGAATCTGGATTTGAACTCCTGGGATATGCGGATCAGGGGTTCCGCGTCATGTCCACGAACAAGGCTGTCAGGGAGTTCTCTGACTTTGAAGGACAGAAGATCCGGACCATGGAAGATGCCTATCAGCTCGCTTTCTGGCAGCAGCTGGGGGCAAATCCGACGCCGATGAACTTCAGCGAAGTCTATATCGGACTTCAGCAGCATACCATTGACGCTCAGGAGAATCCTTATGAAGTTATCGTGTCCAACCGCCTCTATGAGCAGCAGGACTATATCGTTGAGACGAATCATGTGCCTCACCTTATCTCTCTTGTGGTGAGCGAGGATTTCTTTAAAGATCTTCCGGAGGAAGACCAGCAGATCCTGATCAAAGCGGAGGAGATCGCAAAGGAATATGCGAGAGAGCAGTCCGATGAGAGGATCGATGACAGGATCCAGACTATCCGGGACAGCGGGACTGAGATCATCACGCTGGACGATTCTGTGCGGGAGGAGATGATCCGGACGAGTGAGCCGGTGTATGAAGAGATACAGAAGGTTGTGGCTCCGGAAATTTACAGGCTGTACACCGGGAATGAATAGGGAGATTGTGTATGTGCATGTTACGTAAATGTGACACTGTTAAACAGAGCACTGCTACTTATGTATTAAATTAACCTGTTGTGCTAGTTAAAATAAGAAACTCCAACAA
>DWUT01000144.1 GCA_019120615.1 Candidatus Mediterraneibacter norfolkensis | reverse complement strand
AATCCGGGAGTATCTCTCCCCGGTCTATGACCTGGAGCGCCTGATCACAAAGATTACTTACGGTTCTGCAAATCCCCGTGATCTGATCGCATTCCGAAGTTCTCTTGAGATGCTGCCGCCGATCCGGTATATCCTGGAGGAGATGCAGTCAGAACTGCTGAGGAACATCTGTCAGGATATGGACGCCCTTGAGGATCTGTGCGATCTGGTACAGCGCTCTATTCAGGATGAACCGCCTCTTGCCATGAAAGAGGGAAACATCATCCGGGACGGATATAATGAAGAAGTGGACAAGCTGCGCCGCGCCAAATCCGACGGAAAAGACTGGCTGGCAAAACTGGAAAACGATGAGAGAGAAAAGACCGGGATCAAGAATCTCAGGATAAAATACAACAAAGTGTTCGGATATTATCTGGAAGTTACCAACTCCTACAAGAACCTGGTGCCGGAGTATTATACCCGCAAGCAGACTCTCGCCAACGCGGAGCGCTACATCACGCCGGAATTAAAAGAGCTGGAAGACATGATCCTGGGAGCGGAGGACAAGCTCTATGCACTGGAGTATGATCTGTACAGTGAAGTGCGCAATACCATCGCATCACAGGTGGAGCGGATCCAGCAGACCGCAAAGGCGGTGGCTGCCCTGGATGTGTTCGCATCCCTTGCCCTCGTTGCGGAACGGAACAACTATGTCCGCCCGAAGATCAACGAGAAAGGCGTTATTGACATCAAGGAGGGACGCCATCCTGTCGTGGAGCGGATGATCCCAAATGATATGTTCATCGCCAACGACACCTGTCTGGACGACAAGAAACACAGGATCTCCATCATCACCGGACCGAACATGGCGGGAAAATCCACCTATATGAGACAGACCGCCCTGATCGCTCTGATGGCTCAGGTGGGATCCTTTGTTCCGGCCCAGAGCGCGAACATCTGCATTTCTGACCGGATCTTTACCCGTGTGGGAGCGTCGGACGATCTGGCTTCCGGACAGAGCACCTTCATGGTGGAGATGACGGAGGTGGCCAATATTCTTCGGAACGCCACCTCAAAAAGCCTTCTGATCCTGGATGAGATCGGCCGGGGGACCAGTACTTTTGATGGTCTTTCCATCGCATGGGCTGTGGTCGAGTACATCAGCGACAGCCGTCTGCTGGGGGCAAAGACGTTGTTTGCCACGCATTACCATGAGCTGACCGAGCTGGAGGGAAAGATCAGCAACGTGAACAATTACTGCATCGCCGTAAAGGAAAAGGGAGACGACATCGTTTTCCTCCGGAAGATCGTAAAAGGCGGCGCGGATAAGAGTTACGGTATCCAGGTGGCGAAACTTGCAGGTGTGCCTGACCTGGTCATCAACCGTGCGAAAGAGATCGTAGAGGAACTGGCGGATGAAGACATTACCGCCAGAGTCAGCGAGATCGCCGAGAAGGAACACAGCAAATCACGGAAACGGCCAAAGCCGAAGAAATACGATGAAGTGGATATCGCCCAGATGTCCCTGTTTGACACGGTAAAAGACGACGATGTTCTCGAGGAACTGAAAAATATCGATGTGAGCAATCTGACTCCCATCGATGCTCTGAATACGATCTATCGTCTTCAGAATAAACTGAAGAATCGCTGGTAATACATAAAGAAGGAGAAAGTATATGCCCCATATTCAGGTACTGGATCAGATCACGATCGACAAGATCGCTGCCGGAGAGGTGATCGAGCGTCCGGCTTCTATCGTAAAAGAGCTGGTGGAGAATGCCATCGATGCAGGATCCACCTCTGTGAAGATTGAGATCAAGGACGGAGGGATCTCCCTCATCCGTATCATGGACAACGGCTGCGGGATTCCGGGTTCGGAAGTGCGCAGCGCTTTTCTGCGCCATTCCACAAGCAAGATACAGAGCGTGGAAGACCTTTCCCATATTTCTTCCCTTGGGTTCCGCGGGGAGGCCCTCTCAAGCATTGCAGCGGTAACCAGAACCGAGGTCATCACAAAGACGGCTGATACAGAACTGGGAACGCGATACGTGATCGAAGGCGGAAAAGAAGTCTCCCTCGAGGAGACCGGCGCGCCAAACGGGACTACCTTTCTGGTACATCAGCTTTTCTACAATGTGCCGGCACGGAGGAAATTCCTGAAAACTCCCATGACTGAGGCGGGCCATGTACAGGATCTTCTCATGCATCTGGCGCTGTCCCATCCCGAGGTGGCCTTTCAGTTTATCAATAACGGGCAGGAGAAACTCCGGACATCCGGGAACGGGAAACTGAAGGATGTGATCTACAATATATACGGGAGAGATGTTGCGGCGAACCTGATCGAGATCGACTATGAGAAGAACGGACTTCGTATCAGCGGTTATCTGGGAAAGCCGGTCATCACGAGAGGAAACCGGAACTTTGAAAATTTCTTCGTAAATGGAAGATATGTAAAGAGTCCCATGATCTCCAAATCCCTGGAGGACGCGTACCGGGATTTTACCATGCAGCATAAATTTCCCTTTGCGGTACTCCATTTCCATGTAAACGGGGATGAGATCGACGTGAATGTCCATCCCACAAAGATGGAGCTTCGCTTCCAGAAACAGCAGGAGGTATATAATACCGTATTTGAAGGAGTCCACCGGACGCTCCTTGAACCGGAGCTGATCCAGAAAGCGGAAGTGCCGGATCCGGTGAGAGAATCTGCTCCCGGAAAGACTTCTGTCTCTTCCTCTGGCCCCGGTTCTGCGCCCGGTTCCTCCGCTTCCGGAAAGAGTCCGTTCCTGCTGAAGCCACGAGCTGCACAGGACGTGGTAAAACAGAATATGGTAAAAGAAGATCCTGCCCCGTATATGACACAGGCTAAAAGCGGATTGGAAGCCGAACCGGAAGTCAAAGCTACGCCTGAAGTCAGGGACGAGGATTATTTTATCCGGAAGATGCGGGAGAGAGTCCTGGCATATCACAACCGTTCGTCCTCTGCTGAGGTGACAGGAAAGGATGAAGTCTTCCGTCCCGAGACGCAGAATGAACGGATCCGGGAGTCGGCTCGTCAGGCTGCCGCGGAGAAAATTCCTGAATCAGATAAGATTTCTGAGCCAGAGAAATCCTCTGAATCAGATAAGATATCTGAACCGGAGAAATTTCCTGAAACGGAAGAGCGTCCCATAGAAAAAGCAGAGGTCCAGCCGGAAAAAACAGAGACACAGCCCGCCGAGAAAGAAATGAAACCGAAGCAGATGGATCTCTTTGAGGAGAATTTCCTGAAGCGGGAGATCAAAGCAGAATATAAACTGATCGGGCAGGTGTTTGACACCTACTGGCTGGTGGAATTTCATGACAGCCTTTACATCATCGATCAGCATGCGGCTCATGAGCGCGTACTCTATGAAAGGACGCTGAAAGGGATGAAGAACAGGGAGTTTACCTCCCAGTATCTGAGTCCGCCGATCATCCTGACGCTGACCATGCAGGAAGCGCAGCTTCTGAACGAGAACATGGACCGGTTTGCCCGGATTGGATTTGAGATCGAGCCCTTCGGCGGAGAGGAGTATGCGGTAAGGGCCGTGCCGGACAATCTGTTCAGTATCGCAAAGAAAGATCTGCTCATGGAAATGATCGATGATCTTGCGGACGGGATCACGACCAATATGACGCCGGAACTGATTGATGAAAAGGTGGCTTCCATGTCCTGCAAAGCGGCAGTCAAAGGAAATAACCGCCTCTCTGCACAGGAAGTCGACGCTCTCATCGGAGAGCTGCTCACACTGGACAATCCCTATCACTGTCCTCACGGGCGCCCGACGATCATCGCCATGACACGCAGGGAACTGGAAAAGAAATTCAAGAGGATCGTATAACAAGAGGATCATATCAATGAAAAAAAGACCACTTATCATACTGACCGGACCGACTGCGGTGGGAAAGACCGCGGCGTCCATCGGTCTTGCAAAAGCTGTCGGCGGAGAGATCATCTCCGCTGATTCCATGCAGGTATACAGGCATATGGACATCGGATCGGCAAAGATCACAGCGGATGAGATGCAGGGAATCCCCCATTATCTGGTGGATGTACTGGATCCTGAGGAAGCCTTTAATGTTGTCCGTTTTCAGGAAATGGCAAAGGCTGCGATGGAGAAGATCTATGACAACGGACATATTCCCATCGTCGTGGGAGGCACCGGATTCTATATCCAGGCACTGCTCTATGACATCGACTTCACAGAAAATGACAGCGATTTCTCTTTCCGTGAGGAACTGGAGCGGACAGCGGAAGAGAAAGGGGCAGAGTATCTTCATTCTCTCCTGAAACAGGCAGATCCGGAAGCCGCGGAGCAGATCCACCCGCACAATATAAAGAGAGTCATCCGGGCTCTGGAATTCAACCGGAAGACAGGACAGAAGATATCGACACACAATGAGCAGGAACGCAGGAAACAGTCTCCTTATGATTTTGCGTATTTTGTACTTACCGACGACCGGAAGGCGCTCTATGAACGGATCGACAGAAGAGTGGACGAAATGATGGAGCAGGGGCTTCTGGAAGAAGTCCGGGCTCTGAAAGACAGGGAGATTGCCAGAGACAGCGTATCCATGCAGGGACTCGGATATAAGGAACTGCTCGCCTATCTGGACGGCGAGCTCCCGTTGGAGGAAGCGGTCCGTATCATCAAACGGGATACCCGCCATTTTGCCAAACGCCAGCTCACCTGGTTCCGAAGAGAGCGGGATGTGATCTGGATCGACAGACAGGAGATCGGCCAGGAAGAAGAGAAGATCATTGACTATATGCTGACCGTTCTCAGGGAAAAGGATATCATCCCCGGAAACTGATCCGGCCAGGAAGGAAATAATAAACAGAAAGAAACAGATGAAAGGAACAGAAGAGCAGAAGATGGAAAATACAATGACACAGGAAATCTATGAACAGATGGGGATCTCCCGGCAGGTCTGGGCGCTGGGACAGCGGACAGAGGAAAAACTGAAGGACCGTTTTCAGGAGTTTGACCGGACAGCAGAGTACAATCAGCTCAAGGTGATCCATGCCATGCAGGAAAACCGGGTCAGCGAAGCCTGCTTCAACTACGTCAGCGGATACGGATATAATGATCTCGGAAGAGACACTCTGGAGGCTGTATATGCATCTGCATTTCATACTGAGGCGGCCCTTGTCCGTCCTCAGATCACCTGCGGAACACATGCGCTCGCTTTGGCGCTGGCGGCAAATCTGCGTCCCGGCGACGAACTGCTCTCCCCGGTTGGAAAGCCATATGACACTCTG
>DWUT01000143.1 GCA_019120615.1 Candidatus Mediterraneibacter norfolkensis | reverse complement strand
TTCTTCTGTGCCGGTACCAGCTCTCTCTCCTCCCAGCAGGACCCGCAGCTGGCAGCCAAAATTGGAAAACGGTACGAAGATGCCCGCATTCCACAGATCAAAAAATATCCAGCGGGAGGTCTTCCCTTCTTCCAGAAGTCTGCCCGACGCCGTCAGCGTCCAGTAGGCAGCCGCCACAATCAGAGCGAGTACCTGCAGCCCCGGCATAATGCTCCAGAATGCTCCCGGCACGCCGATCCCGATAACCGCGCACGCCCAAAACACGCTCTCCACGGTCAGTTTCTTTCCCTTCCCCAGATTGTACGCCAGCACCGCCGCCACGTAGCAAACCGTAAATAGGGCCAGATTTCTTCCAAAATATCCCGCAGAAAAAGTGTAGATAAATCCATATCCGAGCAGCAGATAAATCAGCGCAAAGATACGGTCCCTCCGGTCCGCAGTTACTCTCTTGTCTGTATTCATGATTCCGCTCCTCCTTTCTCTTCCTCGTCCGGCACATACTCCAGCAGATCTCCCGGCTGGCAGTCCAGCGCCCGGCAGATGGCGTCCAACGTAGTCAGGCGTACCGCCTTCGCCTTGTTATTCTTCAGTATGGACAGATTCGCCAGTGTAATATCCACTTCCCTTGCCAGCTCCGTCAGTCCGATCTTTCTCTTTGCCATCATGACATCCAGATTGATGATAATCGCCATATTCTATCCCGTCCCTTCCGTCAGATCGTCAGATCATTCTCCAGTTTGTAATTCACCGCCCGGTCGAAGACCTGGGCCAATACCTTGCTGAACAAACCCGCCACAATAAAAACCAGGATGATGACCAGTACCGCCGGCGTCAGATACAGACAGGCCCTCCCCACGCTCACCAGGACGATCAGAAAACTGTAAGTCCCCATCCGGTTCAGGCTCTCCACATTCTCTCTCACAAAGCAGTCGTCCGCCAGGACGCTTGCAAAGATCTTCCTGAGTTCCCGGATAATCAGCACCGCCAGCAGTCCGGAAACGGCAAACAACAGCACCATCTGTCCGTAATACTGTTCAAAACGGGGATTGATCGTCCCATAAAAACGGATGCTGAACGGCAGCGTCAGCGTCACCAGAATTCCTCCCACAAACATGGCGTCCAGCATCCACTTGGTAAATATCGTCAATCGGTCTTTCATCACAGCCTCCTCAGAATCCGGCACGTTCTCCATGAATTTCCGTGCTCCTTTTGAAGACAGGATATCACTGCCGCAACCGATTGTCAATATATTTTTATTGAATTACGATAAATTTTTATTGTATTTTGTGAGATGCTGGCATTTTAGAATTCATTCTGGGTAAATTGCAAGCCGAGAGTCCCGTTTGTATTCCAAAACTCCTGTTTTGTAATTTAAAATCCTGTTTTGTAAGCGAGATTCCCGCTTTGTAAATGAAAATCCCGTTTTGTAAGCAAGATTCCCGGATTTTCATTCGCACATGGATATGTTATAATACGTTCAGCAATAAATTTGCACACAACAACCAGAGATCAATTCCCTCTCGAAATTTTTGTATTCGGAGAATCCATCCCTGTTTTGCTCGGATATAATTGTTCTCTTCTGGCGGCATTCTGCAAATTTATCTGTTACTTTTTGAGAAGTTTTGGCTTCAGAATGATGTTCTCGGCGGCAACCGGTGAACACCCAAGTTTCCTAAGCACATCTTCTCCGTAATAAAAGCTGAACGCTTCGTATGGGCTGCGGTCGTTCAGCTTTTTCCTTTTATATGAATTGATATGATCCATCATCAGGAAAATATCTTCCTGTGTAAGATCATCAAAGCTGCTTCCCTTTGGCAGGACGCGCCGTATCAATTCATGGTTCACTTCACAGGCACCTTTTTGATATGGAGCACTTGGATCGCAATAAAATATGTTCGTTCTTTTACAGGGAACTATGTCACGCCGCTCAATTTCTTTTGGATTTGAAAACTCACTCCCATTGTCTGTCAGAATAACCGGAAACAAACGACTGAACATCTTGGGCCCGAGAACTTTATCTAACAGATTTATGATCTGTATAACAGAAGCAGACGTATTTGCATCCCGCAGGAAAGCCAGCATTAAACTGGTTTCAACAAAATGTATAGTAAGCAGACACTTGCCTCCCACACGTCCGATCACACTATCCATTTGTACAATAGTCGTTTCTGGATGATCTCCCAGATACTTTTGAAAGTCAGCATAGTTTCGTCCAATGCGGCACCCCCTGTCAACCTTGAATTCAGGCTGTTTATAACGAGGACGGTATTTGACTTTACGGGGAAGATCAATGTTCCTGATGTCAAAAAGTTGAGCATCAACATAGTTATACAATGTCTTCTCGCTGCACATCAGTTCATCAACATGATCCAGATAGATTTGATGAATCGACTGCCCGTTTTTGACCAGAGGACTGATAATCCGATTGATTCTGGCTATATCATCTTCGTTTGACAGAATTCCTGTTCGGGCTTCTGAAATCACTTGATGTGCCCTTTCATGTGCGTCTGCCGGATCATAGATACGCTTCAGCAGTGTACATTTCGGAAGACTGACGCATCCATTACAAACATAAGGCGGTTTATTTTTGACAGAACAAACGTCCTCTATAAAATCCGGACAATGAAGCGTGCACTCAGAGCACAAACTGCATTTATACGCTGACTGATGAGTACAACTCGTTCCACACAGTTTTTTTGCTTTGCATGTAGTGCGGAATTTGCAAGGGTTATAAGGATATCCGGGACGACCGCTTTTCTTGTCATAGGAATACTTTTTAATCTCCTTGGCTATTGTTGTACGGTCCTTCCCAAGTTCTTTTCCGATTGCTCCAAAGGAGGCATTCTCCTGAAGGCGTTGTGCAATGATCATTCGATCTTCATATGATAAAAACTTTGACATGGTGGCTCCTTTCTCGCCGCCAGAGATCAAAGCATAACAGAAAAGAGACCAACTATCTAGTCAGTCTCATTTCATTTGTAAAAGAAAATCCATACCTTTCTTTTGCATCAATAAGTATTCACTTTTCACACTTATCCGGGATAGCAGGTATGGAATCTCGGATTACAATTGAGGCAACAAAAATATCCCTGATGTATTCTCTATTCACATCTTGTTCTGTAGCATCAACAACAGTACCAGTGATTTCTTCATAATAACCATTTTTTAAAAGCTCATAATCACGAAATAACGGAATTGCTGTATCCAGCAAATGGCTAAGCGCGACTAATAGCAATAAAAATATGGCACCTAAATCCATAATTTTTTTATGTTTATTATAGAAAAGTTCAACTTTATCCCCTGACTTGGAAATGATCGGCTTCAGTACATATCCCTTCCAAAAGTACATAACTATAACTCCAGCAGTAAAGAGATACACTGGTATTCCTCTAAAAAATTGATTTAACCATACCCCTGCCATG
>DWUT01000142.1 GCA_019120615.1 Candidatus Mediterraneibacter norfolkensis | reverse complement strand
AAAACAGAGCGGACTCTGTTCTGATTCTGTACTCTTTCCTGCGCATCTATTTCTATCCGGTCTTATCCACTCTCCTTTGCTTCCTCTTTCCTGTCACCAGAGAGGTAAAGGTCTCAAACGCCGACGGCATGGGATATTTTTCTTCCAGTTCTTTTTTTCCGGCGAAAATCACCTCTCCTGTCATATGCTTTTCCAGTTCATCCACAAGGATCTCGTAACCGTGCATATGCCATTCCACGTGGCTGAAAATATGCTTCGCGTTTCCCAGCTTCCTTACGCGGACAGGCACAAGCCCCAGTTCCTTTGCATATGCGACAACTTCCTCCTGATCCAGGTGTCCCTCCGTGTTCGGAAACTCATACATTCCCGCCAGCAGACCGTGGTCCGGCCTTTTCCGTATGGCCACGTCCGTGCTGTCGCAGAAAAGGAACACGGTTCGTTTTTCTATCCGTCTTTCCTTCCCTTTCTTTTTCACTGGAAAACTGAGCTGCGTTCCATGTGCATATGCGCGGCACAGAGCGTTCACCGGACAATCCCCGCATTTCGGCTCTCCATTCGGGAGACATACGACAGCCCCCAGTTCGATCAGCCCCTGATTGAAGTCTCCTGGACAGTCACGGGGGATCACTTCCTCCAGCATCTCCTCGATCTTTTTTCTTGTCCCGGATTTTGTGATGTCCTCCGGATCCTCCAGCAGCCGGGTCACCACCCGGAACACGTTTCCGTCTACAGCAGCCTTCGGGATCCCGTAGACAAAGGAGCTGACCGCCCCCGCTGTATAGTTCCCGATCCCCTGGAGGGATCGGATATCGTCATAATTTTCCGGGAATTTTCCACCGAACTCCTCCATAATCTGGATAGCGGCTTTTTTCAGATTCCTTGCACGGCTGTAATAGCCAAGCCCCTCCCAAAGTTTCAGGAGCCTGTCTTCCGGCACCTCCGCCAGCGCCCGCACGTCTGGAAGTTCCCGGATAAATCTCTCATAATAAGGCTTTACCGCTTCTACTCTGGTCTGCTGGAGCATGATCTCCGAGACCCATACCCGATAAGCATTCATTCGCTTTCGCCATGGAAGATCCCTCTTGTTTTCCCGGAACCATTCCACCACCGGCGCTGCTGCCTCATCCAGGATCGGTTCTCCCAGAACGACCTTGACCGGGCTGTCGATCCGGATACTGTCCTCCGTCACATCGCAGTCATACGCCAGTACTCTCACGCCGGCCTTAGCCGCTTTCCGAAGCGCCTCTGCGAACGCCGGATGGGTATCCATGTTGGGAGTGAAATATCGCACTCCTTTCATCTGAATCACAAAGAATACATATGTCTCGTACCCTTCCTTCTCCGCATGCTCCAGTTCTTCCAGATGCTTCACAGCTCGCTCGCTGGGAGCATCCGGAAAACGGCACACGCCCTCCCCCTCAAGAGTTACTCCTTTCACTTCGATAAAGATTCTGCGCTCCCCCGCCTCCACATAGAGATCGAAACGTGAATTCCTGTAAGTCGTCTCCGGACGGATCAGAGTAATATTTTCCGCAAAATGCCCTTCCCGGATCCACTCTTCCACAACCCGATTTGGAATCTGCGAATCCATATTGATCATCCGGTTTCCTTTCTCCACGGCGATCAGATCCCACTTCGTCTTTCTGTCCGGATTGGCGCTTCTCTGGATGTAAACCCGTACCCCTGGGATCAGAAGCTCCGCGCAGCGCCCTGTGTTTTTCACATGCACGGTTTCTTTTTCTCCATTTAGTTCCACATACGCAATGAACCGGTTGGGTCGTTCAAGAAACATTGCTTTTTCTATTCTTTCATATTTCATCTCTGATATCTCTCCTGTTGTTTTTTCATACATACCAGCCATATCCCACTACCTTTTGATCCCCGCAATACGGCTGACTCATTGTAAACCAAAAAACCAGCCTCCCTTTTCAGGAAGCCGGTCTTAGGTATGATCAAAATAATTTTTCTCAGTCCCTCACTGTTTTCAATGCCGTTTCTTTAAGCCAGCAGCGCTGCGATTCCGAAGTAGAGCAGCACAATGATACCAAGCACGATTCTGTAGTAACCGAATATTTTGAAGTCATTTTTCTTGATGTATCTCATCAGGAATTTAATCGCCACAATCGACACGGCAAATGAAACTGCAGTTCCGAGCAGCAGGAGAAACACCTGCATCGCTGTAAAATTAAGGCCGAAGTGGATCAGCTTTACCGCGCTGGCACCGAACATTGCCGGGATAGCCAGGAAGAAGGTGAACTCCGCCGCAACCGCCCTTGATACTCCCAGCATGAGCGCACCGACGATAGTGGCTCCGGAGCGGGATGTTCCTGGTATCATTGCCAGCATCTGGAAAACACCAATAATCAGGACCATCTGTATAGAGAGATGGGAAATCTTTTTCACCTTAGGTTCCTTTCCCTTCTGATAGTTTTCTATCACAATGAAGAGGATTCCGTAAAGGATAAGCATTGCCGCCACAACATACGCATTGTTAAACTTTTCTTCAATAAAATCGTTGAATGGGATTCCGATCACCGCTACCGGAATCGAACCGATCACAACCTTGATCCAAAGCTGGAACGTCATCATCTTCTGCTTTTCTGTCTTCTTTGGTGAGAACGGATTCAACTTGTGGAAGTAGATCACCAAAACTGCCAGGATCGCCCCCAGCTGGATCACCACATAAAACATATCCAGGAAGTCCTGATTCTGTTTCAGCTGAAGAAGCCGCTCCAGCAGGATCAGATGCCCTGTACTGCTGATGGGAAGCCACTCGGTGATTCCCTCCACGATTCCGAAAATGATTACTTTTAAGACCTCTAACATATTCTTTCTCCTCCTCCGAGAGCAAATTTTTCTATCGCTTTTGCCGCACCGTCCTCCTCATTGCTTTCCGTTATGTAATCGGCTGCCTTTTTCACCTGCTCCTCTCCGTTTGCCATCGCCACGCCAAGCCCGACCTCCCGGAGCATTTCCGTATCGTTGTCACCGTCTCCGCAGGCCATGATCTCTTCTCTCTTTATGCCGAGAAGTTTTCCGAGTTCCACTAGTCCGGCTCCTTTGTTCACTCCCGCCGCATTGACCTCGATATTATATCCCAGCGATCCCACAAGCACCAGACCATCCACCTGGCTCAGTTCTCTCCAGGCTTTCATGCGCTCATCCATATCTGAAAAAAGTGCCTGAATTTTATCGAGTCCTTTATTTTCCTTTAATGTAAACTCATAGATGTCATCAACCCATATCCTTGTTGTCCTGATATATTCCCACATGCTGGGATTATGATGATATCTTTCTACCTTATCTTTTTTGTTATTGGGTGCATATCCCTGCCCCTCAAAATATACCTCTTGTAATGTATCATATTTTCCGCAGATTTCCAACGCTTTTTTCGCCAGATTCAAAGGAAGGAGCTGCTCTTTTAATACTTTTCCCTCTGTTCTGTCAATGATTCTTGCTCCATTGGACGTCAGGGCATATCTCATGCCTGGAAATTCCCTGAGTTCCACCGGTATTCCCATCCAGGGGCGGCCGGTTGCCACCAGGACTATGATTCCGGCGTCCAGCGCTTTTTTTATAACATACCTGGAATAGGAGGTTATCTCCTTCTTCTCGTTCAGAAGAGTCCCGTCCAGATCCAGTCCGATCATTTTTATCCTGTGTTCCACTTCTTTACTCCTTCCTCTTTTTAAAATGTGTGCGCCCCGGCTCCATCCAGCCATGCCAGGCTCGATTCCGCCGCTTCGCGGCTTCTTCTCGCTTACGGCGTGCGCCGTATGGCTGCACATAAAAACAGCCAATCGCAAGCAAGCTTGCATTGTCTGTTTTAAATGCAGCCGCATGGCTTACTTAAAAAATATTTTAACAGAGTTTGCGTAATAACGCAATTTATAGTATAATAGTTACTCGGTAATTATTAACCACTTGTTACAGTACAAGCTGTAGCAGCCACTTTTCAGAAAGGATTATTGAGATTATGGAAATCTACAGAAAACGAAGGATGAGGACGGGCATTGCCCTGATCTGTTCTCTCGCGGTCACACTTTCAATCGTTCCCTCATATGCGGCGGATGATATCGAAAGTCTGGAAAACCAAACCTCTGCCCTTGAAGATGAACTAAAAGGTATCAATCAGGAAATCCTCTCTCTGAGCGATGAGATCTCTTCTACAGAAATGCAGGTGGAGATCCTCAACGGTGAGATCCAGAGGACGACGGACAACCTTCAGGAAGCCGAAGCAAATGAGGCGAAACAATATGAAGATATGAAGACCCGAATTAAATATATGTATGAACACGGCAATGCAACACTCCTGGAGATGCTTTTTTCTGCCGAAGATATGACAGATTTTCTAAACAAAGCTGATTTTATTGAAAATCTGAGCGAATATGACAGAAATTCTCTGAATGAGCTCAAGGAGATCCATCAGGAGATCCAGGATGAAAAAAATGCTCTGGAAGAACAGCAGTCCTCACTCACCGAGCTGCAGTCAAGTCTTGAGAGTAAGCAGCAGGAACTTCAGGCCAAAGCGAATGAAACTTCCACAAATCTTGCGGAAGTAAATCAGCGTCTTGAACAGGCTCGTAAAGAAGAGGCTGAAAGGATTGCCCGTGAAGCGGCAGAGCGCAAGGCCGCAGAAGAAGCTGCCGCAGCGGCCGCGGCAGCAGAAGCAGCTGCACAGAGCAGTTCATCCGATTCTTCTTCAGGAGGTTACGATAACTCTGTTGTGAGCGGAGGTTCTGTCAGCGCTTCTGCCGACGATGTCACACTCCTTGCAGCACTCCTTGACTGCGAGGCCATCGGAGATTACGATGCAATGCTTGCTGTTGCTACTGTAATCATGAACCGTGTGGAGAGTTCCCGCTTCGGCAACAGTATTTCGTCGGTGATCTATGCAAGCGGACAGTTTGAGCCGGTGTGGACAGGTCGTCTGGACGCACGGCTTGAGAGCGGCCCAAGCAGTCTTGCCGTGCAGGTGGCACAGGATGCTATCAACGGCTCACGGCTGGCTGCGGTTGCAGACTGTTACTATTTCCTTTATGCCCCATCAACAAACAGAGATGGAGTAAATATTGGAGGTAACCTTTTCTTTACAAGCTGGTAAGATCACATAACATCATTTTTAATATAAGATAAAGGGAAGGGATCTGCATGAAACGAGATTCCTTCCCTTTATCTGTATCTTATTTTCTCATCTGAATATCTTCCGGAGACTTAATGTCCAGACGTTGCTTTCAGACCTATGATTCCGATAAGCAGCAGTAAAACAAAGAACAGCCTTGCGGGAGTGACAGACTCTTTAAAAAGCACGATGCCTATTATAACAGCTCCCAGCGCCCCAATTCCTGTCCAGATTGCGTAGGCGGTTCCCAGCGGAAGATTTTTCGTTGCCTGAGCCAGAAAGACAAAGCTCAAAATCAGGCCGATTACTGTCATTATCGTATATTTTATCTCGCTGAAACCGTCAGAGAGCTTCATGCATGTAGACCAGAAGCATTCCAGACCTCCTGCGATCACTAAAAGTACCCATTCCATCTCTGTTCCATCCTTTCATTCCTCTATTCTATTCCTTTTTATCCGCAAAACAAAGGAAGCGCTGGATATGTATCTTTAAAAGCCTATCGATACAATCCAACGCTTACCCGGCGGCAATTTCAATGTGAAATTATACCAGTTCGATCAGAACCTCCATCGCTGCGTCACCTTTACGCTGTCCGATCTTAACGATCCTTGTGTAACCACCGTTGCGGTCCGCATACTTCGGTGCGATCTCATCAAAGAGCTTAGCTACCATGTCAACACTCTTTGTGTTTGCTTTCTTTCCTGCTCCCTTAGCCGGAACTTCTTTCACCGGGTAAAGGACTTTCAGCATCTCACGTCTTGCGTGAAGTCTGCTCGGCTGATCCTTCTTGATCTTCTTCTCAACTTCGTCATAAACAGTTACTTTCTTTCCGTCTACAACTTCTTTGACTCTCTTGCCGTCTTTGTCTTTGCGAGCAACTTTTGCAGTAACTGTAACTTCATCAAAGTTATCTTTCTCTCTTACTGCCATTGCGATCAGACCTTCTGCGATCTTACGGATCTCTTTTGCCTTTGCTTCTGTTGTAACGATCTTACCGTTGTTAAGCAGCGCCGTTACCTGATTTCTTAACAGGGCTTTTCTCTGTCCTGATGTTCTGCCAAGTTTTCTATACTTTGCCATTTCTTCCTCCTATTTCTCTATAGTTCAGACACGCCATTCACAAAACCGCACTTCGTGCTAACCGCGGCTTCCACCGCATTTTTTCTCATGAACAGGCGCTCACTCCATGTAAATGCCCGCTCGCGAAACCATACAAGCATGGTTTCCTCTCCCGTTCATTACATGCCTGAACTATAACAACACATTTGGTTATGCATCTTCGGGCTTATTAATCAAATGTTCCCGCCGTGCTCTTCGGGCTTACCGGCGGAAAATGTCTTTTTAAATTATTCTTCTCCGTGGTTCAGTTCAAGGTTCAGCTCTTTCAGCTTAGCCAGGACTTCTTCCAGAGACTTACGTCCCAGGTTACGGACTTTCATCATATCTTCCGGCGTTTTGTTTGTAAGCTCTTCTACCGTATTGATTCCGGCTCTCTTCAGACAGTTGTAAGAACGTACAGAAAGCTCAAGTTCATCAATGCTCATCTCAAGCACTTTTTCTTTCTCGTCATCCTCTTTCTCGATCATGACTTCAGCCGCCTGAGCAACTTCTGAAAGGTCGATAAAGAGTTTCAGATGCTCACTGAGCACTTTCGCCGCAAGGCTTACCGCTTCATCCGGGAGCATCGTTCCCTTTGTCCACACATCCAGGGTGAGCTTATCATAATCAGTGATCTGTCCGACGCGGGTATTCTCTACTGACAGGTTGACTCTCTCCACTGGTGTATAGATAGAATCGATCGGGATAACGCCGATCGGCATATCTTCCGTCTTATTCTTATCAGCGCTTACATATCCTCTTCCCTTTGTGATGGTGAGTTCCATATAAAGCTTGCTGTCTTTCCCTCCGCTCAGAGTAGCGATGACCTGATCGGGATTTACGATCTCAATATCCGAATCAGCCTGGATATCAGCGCCTGTTACAACGCCTTCTCCTTCGTATTCAATATAAGCGGTCTTCACTTCATCTGACTCTGATGTGTTCTTGATCGCCAGAGATTTCAGGTTCATGATGATCTCTGTCACATCTTCCTTGATCCCCGGTATGGAGCTGAATTCGTGCAGGACGCCGTCGATCTTTACAGAACTGATGGCAGCTCCCGGAAGAGAAGAAAGCATGATCCTTCTCAGGGAGTTTCCAAGCGTAGTTCCGTATCCTCTCTCAAGCGGTTCTACGACAAATCTGCCGTACTTTTTATCTTCTGAAACATCTGTAATCTCAATATTCGGTTTATTAAAATCAAACACTACACAGACCCTCCTTGTGGGTTAAAATATGTTTGAGGGGGTACAATTTTTTCTAAATAACTGTTATCTGTACAGACGTTCAATTATTTAGAATACAGCTCGACGATAAGCATCTCGTCAACCGGAACATCAATTGCTTCTCTTGTCGGAAGCTCTTTCACAGTACCTTTCAGATTCTCAGAGTCAACATCCAGCCAGTCCGGAACCATGTTTCCACCTGTCACCTCGAGGATCTCTTTATATCTCGGTGAGCTTTTCTTTGTCTCTTTGATCTCGATCGTATCTCCGGCTTTTACCAGGTAAGACGGAATGTTCACCTGCTTGCCGTTTACAAGAACATGTTTGTGATCAACAATCTGTCTTGCTTCTTTTCTCGTTCTTGCAAGACCCATGCGGAAAACAACGTTATCCAGTCTGGACTCCAGAAGTCTCATCAGGTTTTCACCTGTCATTCCTTCCATCTGTTTTGCCTTAGCGTAGTAGTTTCTGAACGGTTTCTCTAATACGCCGTAAATAAATTTTGCTTTCTGTTTCTCACGTAACTGGAGACCATACTCGCTCATTTTTCTGTTTGATCTTTTTAACTGTCTGTTAGATTTCTTGCTGATTCCTAAATAAATCGGATCCATTCCAAGGGAACGGCATCTCTTAAGAACAGGAACTCTGTTTACTGCCATGTCTATCCTCCTAAATTTATACATGCCAGCGGGCATCTTATGCCGCTGTTATATTTCCTTCCATAGTAACGCTAAAAAACAACCTGCCAAAACGTCTGTAATTAAACTCTTCTGCGTTTCGGCGGGCGGCATCCGTTGTGCGGAACCGGTGTTACGTCCTTGATGCTCACTACATCAATACCGCATGCCTGAAGAGCACGGATCGCTGCCTCTCTTCCTGATCCCGGTCCTTTTACGAATACATCTACAGATTTAAGACCATGTACTAATGCTGCCTTAGCTGCTGTCTCAGCTGCCATCTGTGCTGCATATGGAGTAGATTTCCTTGAACCTCTAAATCCCAGACCGCCTGCACTTGCCCATGAAAGAGCATTTCCCTGTGTATCTGTCAGTGTAACAATTGTATTGTTAAAAGATGACTGGATGTGTGCTTGTCCTCGTTCAACGTTTTTCTTGACACGTTTTTTTGTTACTTTCTTTGCAACTCTCTTTGCCATTTAAACTAACCTACTTTCTTCTTTCTCTAAAAATCAAGGTGGTTCGATTCACTAAGCTCGCGCGAGGATACTCTTCGCTACGCTCTGAGTATCTGCTTTCTCACTAGGCTCGATAATACCTCGCCAAGTGTTCAATGCATCGCTAAGTTCATCAAACAAAGTTCGCACTAACCTCAAGCTACGCTTATCAGCTTGCTTTCGCTAAGTGCTCTACTTTTTCTTATTAGCTACAGTTCTCTTCGGACCTTTGCATGTTCTTGCATTTGTCTTGGTCTTCTGTCCACGTACCGGAAGTCCTTTTCTGTGACGGATTCCACGGTAGCAACCGATTTCTTTCAGTCTCTTGATGTTCAGCTGGATTTCTCTTCTGAGATCACCTTCTACAACCTGTGTCTCGTCGATAACCGCGCTGATCTTCTTTACTTCTTCACTTGTAAGATCTCTTACACGTGTGTCAGGATTTACTCCTGCCTCCGCAAGGATACGGTTTGAGCTTGTTCTACCGATTCCATAGATATAAGTCAGACCGATTTCAATGCGTTTGTCTCTTGGTAAGTCTACACCTGCAATACGAGCCATGTGTCTTTCCTCCACTTTCTTAACTACTCTTTTTCTGTCAATTCATTAAATTATGCTCTGCACGCTCGATTCCGCTTCGCTCCATCTCGCTGTGGCTGTGCGCCACATACATTTCCGTCTATGTCACTGTCCGCAGACTACCGTCTGCACAATGCTCGTCAGGGCTTTTACGCCATGCATGCTCGATTCCGCTTCGCTCCATCTCGCTGTGGCTGTGCGCCACATACATTTCCGTCTGTGTCACTGTCCGCAGACTATCGTCTGCACAGTGCCACCGCCTGAAATGTGCATGGCTTGACAGGTTTACATATTGTCTCAAATTGAGGCTGTGAATGCCGCTGTATGGAATGGCTTTTTCCACACTTCTGGTGTTCAGCACTCTACCAGGACTGTCTCCCGATATCCCAGCCCAGAAATGCACAGAATGCACTCCCTTTCCCGGCACGGACCTCTTCTAAAGACCCGCCAATGCAAGCGCCGGGTATTATAAGCAATATACAATCGCATCCGACCGCCATTACTGCCGGACACACAGACCATCGCTCCACGGTACCTTCAGAGCGGATGTATCCTTACTGTATATTAAACAGCCCTACACACTGCCTGGTGTGTCGCGCTGTCAGCCGCCTAATTCATTGCACAAAATGTTGATTGATAATACATCGATTCAACATACGTCCGTGCGCCTAAGTTCCCCCTTCGCCTTTGGCTCGGGCTCACTAACGCTTGGGACGGACCTTCTCACTAAGTTCAAGCTTCGCCATACACCTCGCTTTCACTAAGTGTTCAGTGTCACCCTTGACGCTGTTTGTGCTTCGGATTCTCACAGATTACTCTGATGCTTCCTTTTCTTTTAATGATCTTGCATTTTTCACAAATTGGTTTTACTGATGATCTAACCTTCATGTCAAATCCTCCTTCCCTGCTTTGCTCCGCCTACAATTTCCAGTATTTTTGGGCACACCATCCCAAAAATGACCATTTCATAGTATAGCATGCAATACTTGGTAAAGTCAATCTTTTTTTCGTTTTACATCATCCATTTTCCAGCAACAGGTATTTTTTCGACCACACCAGCCAGAAATATGCTGATTATAAAAACAATTATGCTAATAACAGGAACGGAAATCCAGGCATTAAACATTGCTGCTGAAATTCCGAACCAGGATTCGAGATGTTCTAATATAAAAACATGCACTAAATAGATAAATAAGGTTTTTCTTGAAATCTTTGTAACTATATCTGAAATTCTTCTGTTTTCAATTTTAGATGGGATTTTTAAAAATATACCAAAAATGATAATAGCTTCCAAAAATGTTGGCAATGCTGAATTAGCATAATATACCCCTCTTAAGTCTCCAAAATTTACTGCTTTGTACTCCTCAACCTTTGCGGTAATGATAATCGCTGCAAGCAATACCGGTAACAAATATCGCAATTTTATCTTCGTAAAGAGCCCTTTATATTTTACAAGTGTATATCCTAGAATAAAATACCCTGATAGACCACATAATTCGTATGGAATAAGATTTAATATTGCATTTATTGTTTCATGACTTTCGAAAATAGCAGAAAAAGTTGAACGCAATATTCCAAAAAGCACAAACATGATACATCCATATTCTAAATACTTCTTTTCTTTAAATTGTGCTAAAGCCCAAAACAGAGGTATCAGAAAATATATACCTATCAGAGACGGCAGGTACCATAAATGATATTTTGGATATACAATTTGCTGGAATAAGCTGAAAAGATTCCCCGGCTTTATTGATTCAGCTGCACCCAGACTGTCAATCCCGTAAAGTAGTGCCCATACGCAGTATATAACCAGAAGTTTCCATATATTTTTCTTGAATAGCTTTTTGATTGATAATTCTTTTTTATTTAAAAATAAAGCACCACTCAGCATTATAAATAGAGAAACGCTGCTTCTTACCGAACTATCGTACATATTATAAATTTTCCATTGAATAGTGTTCGGATCTGCAATATACCACTTCTGAGTTGAAACGTGTACAAGAACTACCATAAAGCATGCAAAAATTCTTAAGCAATCCAAATTAAACTGGCGTTTTACAAACTCATTCATCAGAAAACCTATAATTTCATTTATCTCTCCAGACGATTCTGCCCTTGCTCAGGTCATACGGTGACATTTCCAGGGTTACCTTATCTCCCGGAAGGATCTTGATAAAGTTCATTCTCAGCTTGCCGCTGATATGCGCCAGTACGATGTGGCCGTTTTCCAGTTCTACTTTAAACATTGCATTCGGGAGTTTTTCTACCACGACTCCTTCAATTTCAATCACGTCAGCTTTTGACATTTTCAATCCTCCTCGTATCCTCTGATCACTTTTCTGATCTCATCGTCAGAGAGATCAGCCGCCCGTATCTTCAGGATCGGCTGCAGATGACGGACGTTTTTCCTCTTCATCCGGCTTAAGGGGCGCAGAGCCCCGTCCGCCAGATATACATATTCATTTTTGACACTGATTATGACATATATACAGCCTTTGTCATGTCCTGCCCTTGATCTAACCAGCATCCCCGGTCTGTAATCCATTGATGATTACTCTCCAAGGATCTTTACGATCTCTGCAAAGACGTCGTCAATGTCGATCGTTCCATCCACGTCTCTGAGGATCCCGGCTTCTTTATAATAGTCGATCAGAGGCTGTGTCTGCTCATGGTAAACGCCAAGCCTTTTCTGGACTGTCTCCGGCTTGTCGTCCTCCCTGAGAATAAGAGTTCCGCCACATTTATCACAGATGCCTTCCTTCTCTGTCGGAGCATAAACGATATGATATGTTGCGCCGCAGTCAACACATGCCCTTCTTCCGGACATGCGGTTTACGATATTCTCATCCGGCACTTCTACATTGATCGCATAATCCATCTTCTCGCCAATCGCTGCAAGCGCCTTATCGAGCGCTTCTGCCTGCGGGATCGTTCTCGGGAAACCATCAAGAACATAACCGTTGCTGCAGTCGTCCTGTTTTACTCTGTCAACAACGAGGTCCACAACAAGTTCGTCTGGTACAAGAAGTCCCTGATCCATATAGGTCTTTGCTTTCTTTCCCAGCTCTGTCCCGTTCTTGATGTTTGCTCTGAAGATATCGCCTGTGGAAATATGCGGGATGGAATATTTCTCTGCGATCTTCTTTGCCTGTGTGCCTTTCCCGGCTCCGGGTGCTCCCAGCATGATAATCTTCATCTTTCACTCCTCCATTCTCTTTGGAATCTATAGTCAAAGCACCGGCTGGGTGCTTCGAACTCCGTAAACCATGCTAGCCCGCTGGGTTTTATCCTTTTATCAGGATAAAACTGGCGAGCTAAATATTGTCTAATATCCAAGGAAGCTGTTCTTCATGTTGCTTCCCTTATTGTTTAAAAATCCCGTGTAGTTTCTCACGAGCATCTGAGATTCGATCTTCTTTATCGTATCAAGCACAACGCCTACGATAATGATGATCGATGTTCCGCCAAAAGAAACGTTCGCACCAAAAATTCCATTAAAAAAGTACGGGATGACCTGAACGATAATCAGTCCGCATGCGCCGATAAAGATGATGTAGTTCAGTATCTTCTGCAGATATTCTACCGTCGGTTTTCCAGGACGGATTCCCGGAATAAATCCACCGCTCTTTTTCATGTTGTTCGCAATCTCGAGCGGATTGAATGTGATCGATGTGTAGAAATATGCAAAAAATACGGTAAGTACGATGTAGACGAGCAGTCCGATCGAATAGATCGGATGTTCCGGATCGCACCAGTTATTGGAATTCATGCCGGCAAGTATCTGGCTTCCGATGCCGGTACCGTTTCCTGCTCCTACAAACTGCGCGATCACGATCGGCGTCTGCATCAGAGAAGAAGCGAAGATAACAGGGATAACTCCCGCAGTATTCACGCGAAGCGGGATATGAGTAGACTGTCCGCCGTACATCTTTCTTCCCTGGACTTTTTTGGAATACTGGACCGCGATCCTTCTCTCGCCGCTCTGCAGGATAACTACGAAAACGACCACAACAAGAATGACCGCAAGGATAACAAGTGCGGCAAGACCGCCCTGAGCGATCGACTTTCCTTCTACAAACTGTGTATACAGTGCAACACAATCATCTGGCACGCGCGAGAGGATATTAATGAGAAGTACAATGGAAATACCGTTTCCAACGCCTTTCTCTGTGATCCGCTCTCCGATCCACATCAGAAATGCACTTCCTGCTGTCAGCGTGCACACTACGATAGCGCAGTTTACAAAATTGTATTCCTCAAGGAGTCCCTGACGTCCGAATCCCACCGCCATTGCTGTGGATTCGATCAGAGCCAGACCTACTGTCACGTATCTGGTGATCGCCGCGATCTTCTTTCTTCCGTCCTCTCCCTCTTTCTGCATTTCCTCAAGCTTCGGAATTGCGATGGTAAGGAGCTGCATGATGATGGAAGATGTGATGTACGGAGTGATACTCAGCGCAAATACTGACATGTTTGTAAAGGAACCACCGGTGAACGCTTCAAAAAAATTGAATGCGTCACCGGTCTGGTTTTCAAAGAACTCCTGAATGAAGGTTGGATCAACGCCCGGTGTGGGCAGCTGTGATCCAAATCTAACAACGATAAGCATTACAAATGTATACAGAATCCTCTTTCGTATATCTTCTATCTGGAATGCTCTTCGCACTGTCTTCAGCATTAGATCACCTCTGCTTTTCCACCAAGTGCCTCAATCTTCTCAGCAGCCTTTGCACTGAATGCATTAGCCTGAACTGTGAGTTTCTTAGTTAACTCTCCATTTCCAAGAATTTTTACCCCGTCTCTCGGGTTCTTGACGATCCCGTTTTCGATCAGAGTCTCAACGGATACTGTAGCACCATCCTCAAATACTTCAAGAGCGCTTAAGTTGATACCGACGATCGTCTTAGAATTTCTGCATTTGAAACCTCTCTTCGGTATTCTTCTGTATAAAGGCATCTGGCCACCTTCAAAGCCCGGTCGTGTAGCGCCTGAACGTGCTTTCTGTCCCTTGTGTCCCTTGCCGGCTGTCTTTCCGTTTCCGGAACCGTGACCACGGCCTCTTCTGAAATTATCACTCTGTTTTGCACCGTCTGCCGGTCTCAAGTTTGATAAGTCCATGACATTACCTCCTTATCTTAATTATGCCTCTTCTTCAACTTTCACTAAATGTCTAACCTGCTGTACCATACCTCTGGTAGCCGCATTATCCGGCAGAACGACCGTTTTGTTCAGCTTCTTGAGACCAAGAGCTTCCACTGTCTTTCTATGCTTCGGTATAGCGCCGATTGTAGACTTTACTAACGTAATCTTTAAGTTTGCCATTACACTCTTACCTCCTATCAGCCTACGATCTCTTCGATTGATTTGCCGCGAAGTCTTGCAACCTCTTCCGGAGTCTTAACGTCTTTGAGTCCTTCGATCGTAGCAAGCACAACATTCTGTTTGTTGTTGGATCCCAGAGATTTTGTACGGATATTCTTGATTCCCGCCATCTCGATAACGGCACGCGCAGGACCTCCTGCGATCACACCGGTACCGTCCGGAGCGTTCTTAAGGAGTACGGAAGCGCTTCCGAACTTTCCGATCACATCGTGTGTGATACTGTCGTTCTGGTCAAGAGTCACGGAGATCATTTTCTTCATCGCGTCCTCTTTTCCTTTCCGGATTGCCTCCGGGATTTCAGCGGCTTTTCCCAAACCTGCACCAACATGTCCTTTTCCGTCGCCGACAACAACTAAAGCTGTGAATCTGAAGTTACGACCACCTTTAACAACTTTGGTAACACGTTTGATTGATACCACTTTTTCTAATAATTCCATCTGACTAGCATCAATACGTTCCTGTTTCATCTGTGTTCTCCCTTCCTTAGAAATTCAGCCCAGCTTCTCTTGCTGCGTCTGCCAGTGCTTTGATTTTTCCCTGATATATAAAGCCGCCTCTGTCAAAGACAACATCTGTGATGCCTTTTTCTTTAGCTCTCTCAGCGATTACTTTTCCAAGGTACGCTGCAGCCTCAACGTTGTTGGTCTTCTCAAGTTCTGCCTTCACATCTTTCTGAAGAGTGGAAGCGGAAACAAGAGTATTGCCAACAGTATCATCGATGATCTGAGCGTACATATGATTATTGCTTCTGAACACAGCTAAACGCGGTCTCTCAGCTGTACCGCTGAAACGGTTGCGTAATTTCATGTGTTTTTTTCTACGAATTTCGCTTCTTGATTTCTTACTAACCATTTTCACACTCTCCTTATTTATTTCTTACCAGTCTTACCAACTTTACGTCTGATCACTTCATCAGCATACTTGATTCCCTTGCCCTTGTAAGGCTCCGGTCTTCTCTTGTCTCTGATCTCAGCCGCATACTGTCCAACTTTTTCTTTATCGATACCTTTTACTGTGATCTTGTTCTGTCCGTCCAGAACCGTCTCAACACCTTCCGGATCGATCATCTCAACTGGATGAGAGTATCCCAGGTTCAGTGTCAGTTTATTTCCTGATTTAGCAGCTCTGTAACCTACACCGTTTACCTCAAGGACTTTTTCATATCCCTGAGTAACACCGATAACCATATTGTTGATCAGTGTTCTTGTCAGGCCGTGAAGAGATTTCATTTTCTTCAGGTCGTTCGGTCTTGTTACAACAACATGCCCGTCTTCTACTTTGATTTCCATTTCAACCGGAAGCTCTCTTGTGAGAGTTCCCTTAGGACCTTTAACAGTCACAACATTTTTCTCTGCAATTTCGACGGTAACTCCGTCCGGAATTGCAACCGGCAGTCTTCCTATACGTGACATACCATATCCTCCTTAACTTAGATTTTCGGAGCGGATGCTTTAGCCCGCTCTGTTTTCAGTTGCATTGAGCACTTACTGTGAACACTTAGCGAGGTGTTTCACGAGCTTAGTGAGAACGTACACCTCAGTGCTTAACGAGGTATTTTCGAGTTTAGCACTGACGGTGTTACCTCTATGTCATCTCTGTGCCCGGGGGTTTTTATAAGGATGTTCTTTTCGCCAAGCTCGGGCCTCGCTTTCAGCTCGCCCTTGCCAATCTCAAAGAACGGCCTCGCACTAAATTCACCGTTCGCTTTACAGCTCCGGTTCATTAAGTTGCTTTCGGCCTACCAAACGTAGCAGAGAACTTCTCCACCTACGCCGAGTTTTCTTGCTTCTTTGTCTGTTACGACACCTTTGTTTGTAGAGATGATCGCTGTTCCGAGTCCGCCAAGCACTCTCGGAAGTTCCTCTGTGCTCGCGTATACACGAAGACCCGGTTTGGAGATTCTCTTCAGTCCGGAGATAACCTTCTCATTCTTATCAGCACCGTATTTCAGTGTGATGTGGATAGTCTGGAAGTTTCCGTCTTCTACAAGGTCATATTTTGCGATGTATCCCTCATCAAGCAGGATGTTTGCAATAGCAATCTTCATCTTGGATGCCGGTACATCTACTGTATCATGTTTTGCAGTGTTTGCATTACGGATTCTTGTA
>DWUT01000141.1 GCA_019120615.1 Candidatus Mediterraneibacter norfolkensis | reverse complement strand
CGATCAGGGAGTTTCTCTGATCCATCAGCTCCAGCGCGGGATTCCCCAGAATCTGACTGTTCTTGATGGACTCGTTGAGTTCCAGGATATCGCTCAGATAAGAATCAATCTTCTGAGCTTCCGTCCCGGTGATCCTGTCAACGAATTCCACTTTCATATCTGTAATATCTTTCGCGCTCTCATGGAAAAGATTCACCAGAGTTTCCATTGCTGAGCGGACCAGCGTGTCATAGGTGTCCTGTCCGGCAGTATCCGGTTTTGACATATTTTGCAGCTGTGAAATGACGTTATTGAGCGCGCTGCTGATCTTGCTTGCCGAAGTCTCGTCGAACACATCGCCGATCCTGTCGAGTATGGTGTCCATCGCGTCCACAGTTCCCACCTCAGCCAGCTGATTGCGGTACTGGATATCAAGGAATGGATCCCTGATCTGGGAGACCCCGGTCATCATGACTCCCTGGCCTACACTGATATTATATTTGCTGTTCACCATGCTGTGACCGGCAGGACTGATGCTCTGCAGATCAAGCCGCTGCCTTGTATAACCTGATGTATTGATATTCCCTACGTTCTGTCCAACCACATTCAATGCCGTCTGACTCGCCGACATGGCAAGCCGGGCAACAGAAAACCCCGCGAATGTAGATCGTACCATTGTCTTTCCCTCCTGTACTTTTATCTGATTTTCTTATTTTTCTTAATTCTTAATTTCTATGTTGATCCGTCTTCAGCCTGACAGCCTGAAAAAAATCAGCTATAAAAGTTCGCTGATAAAATGGTCTGTCTCGACTTTGTCCGCTTCATGCCTGCCGTAGATATTGCCTTCTCGGGCAGCCTGCGTCTTCTCAATCTGATGAAGGTTCAGACGGATCAGTTTCATAGACTCCTCATTCAGAGAATTAAAATTCTGTACGTTTGTCAGAAATTCATCGACGACCGGCTGCAGCCTTATTCTTTCCTCAGGGCTTACCTCCTGCAGGATCTCTCTGAGTGTTTTCCCCTCATATCCGGCTGCTTTGAGTATCTGCTCTCTCTTCTGTTCCAGGCCGCGCATTTTAAGGAGAACAGCCTGTTCCTTCATCATGCAGTCCTCGACAAACGACACTTTGTTCTCGCGGACTGCTTTGAGCTTTTCCTCTTCAAGCGGAATATTCTGCCTGAGCAGATCACCGATATCTTTTAATACAACGATCAGTTCTTCTATCATTCTTCGCCTCCCAAAAGCAGGATCCTCGCCGTGATCTCACGGGCGTTCGGGGCATATCTGCCGTCCTGAACCGCCTGCCGGAGTTCACTGATCCGGCTTTCATTGTTCTTTGGCTGAAAGACCAGCATACTCATAGACTTCGCCATCTTTTCTGAAAAGATCTTCTCTTCCACTTCTTTAACTCTTGTTGTAAACTCTGCTTTATCATAGTTACTGCCTGCTTCCGTTGTCCGGTTTTCTTTTACAGAGAGCCTGGTTCCGGAAGTATCTACCGCGGTATATTTTGATATATAATTTTCAGGATTTATCTTCATTACTGCGCCACCTCCTTTATAATTCCCCTGGCTGAAACCTTATACTTAAACTATCGGCAGGATTTTGTAAATATTAAGGCTCCTCCGCCTGATTCTCTTCTTTTTCCCGTTCTTTTCTGCTGAACCGCTTCTGTTTTATGATGCGGAGTATCCAGCAGAAAGGGAGCAGGAACGGGAGCTTTGAGAGGATCGGATATGGCGTAGCCATATATTCCAGGGAAGGGAAACGCCAGCTTCGCAGCTTCGCCTTCTCTTCTTTTTTCAGATCCCGGTAATAGTTGTCGGCAACCGTTCGCACAAGCGGAAGGATCGCCTCGTTTTCACGGCGGGCTTCCTCCCCTTTTGAAAAGATATAGTCCTGCATGTCCCTGAGCATATCCATATCCTCCCGAAAATACATGTTCGCAAACCATTTTCCCGCAAGCTTTGTAATATATTCCCCGAAGGTTTCCAGTTCCATACTTTCGAGTTCCTCCATGATCTCCTTCCATCTGAGGCCAGGCCCCTCACGGGAGATCAGTAGCCACAGATCCACGATATCGCGGATCTCGATCTGACCACGCGCGTATTTCTCAGCCAGACGGCAGATAAAATAGATATACAGAGTGTCCTCGTTCATGTAGTGGATATAATGTCTTCCATCTTCCCTTGGGAGATTCTTCGGGAATTCGGCAAACCATTTCCGGATCTTCCGTCCGGTAAAAGGAAACGCCTCGGCGACCGACACGCTGAGTTCTCCGGACTGTGACGACCTCCAGGTATGGACTCCGTCCTGGGCGGATTCCTCTTCAAACCCCATTTCAGAAATGATCCGTCGCACATCATTCATGTGCTTTTTCTGTATAAGGATCTGTATCGGCTCAGGCATGCGCATTTCAGCCTGAGGATAGAATCCAAGTATTGCCGACTCCCCCGCAAAAAGGGAATGAACACCGGCATTTTCCAGCCGTTTTTCCAGATCAGTTCTCAGCTCTCCGCAGATT
>DWUT01000140.1 GCA_019120615.1 Candidatus Mediterraneibacter norfolkensis | reverse complement strand
GAAGGTGATGCAGTATGCCATATATTCGAGGTGACTCCTGTTATATCCTGGATGAAGAAAATAAGATAATCATGGCGAAAGTCGTGGGACGGAAGGGCTCAGGTTATCTTCTGGAGCGTGTTGGAATATGTGGGACACTTTTCAGGACTGAGAAACAGATGTTCCGCAGCGAAGAAGAAGCAGAGAGAAATAAAAAGCCTCTCCCCCCGAAGATCAAAGTCCAGTTGTCGGATTATTAGAAGGATAAAAAGGATGCGAAAGCTGTGCCGGTTTAGCCGGCACAGCTTTTTTTCAACGGCGGACAGCTCGATTATATCCGGGCCCTTTATGGAAACGGACCCTTAGTCAGAGAAAAAAGTCAGGAACGCCTCCTTTACTTCCGCGTCATCGCAGAACGGAGCCTCCAGTCCCATCAGACGCTTCAGAAAGAGGGTTTTTCCGGCGGAAAGGTCTAACTCTTCATACCAGGCGCCGAATTTCTTTCCGCGATAGCGGGAATATAACAGATAGAGCAGTACGTTCCCGAAACAGGAATGATCCAGATCAACGGAGAGATCCCCGCCTGTATATCTGGCCAGGCCAAAGTCCAGGAGTGCTGTCTGTCTGCCATCATCCACGATATTTGAGATGCTGATATCTCCATGTACTACGCTGCGGCTGTGGATATAGGAGAGAATGTCGAGAAGCTGTGTTCCGACGCGCAGGATCATGCTTTCGGTAAACTCGGTATGGCGGTGAAACAGCAGATCCTTTAATGTGGTTCCCTGCTTGTATTCCAGGATAAAGAAATAGCCCTGGGGGAGGTTCAGGACGCCAAGAAACTCCGGGATGGCCGGATGGTCGAGCCCGGAGAGGATCACTGCCTCATGGTGGTTCCCGCCCGAATTTTCACGCCAGATCTTTGGACGGAATTTCTTTAAGACGACCCGGCGGCCTTCCGGATCCCGCGCCAGATAACAGACGCCGTACCGGCCGCCGCCAAGTCTGGATTCAACGGTATAGCATTCTGTGCGCCGGAAGAAGATCATCGGCCTGTGGGAGAGCCGCATTCCGGGCAGAATTTTGCTCCCTGAGGAACCGGTTTCCCACGGTTTGGACAGAAGGCAGCGGAGGCCATCTTCGCGCCGCAGGAGAGACAGAATTTCGAGCCTGCGGGCACAGAAGCGCCACAAGTGGGGCAGATGCAAGAACCGGACTGTGATGCTGCATATCCCTGATTCTGCTGCGGCATCCCGTAATGCTGTCCCTGACGGGGATCCGGCTGATAACCGTACTGCCGGCGGGGGCTGCTGCTCCTGGATCGGGAAAGCTGCTCCCCATGCCGAAAAAGCCGCCTTTCTGATAATGCGAACTGCCTCTGTTCGGGTTCGGATATCGTCTTTTTCTGCTGGAATCTGAAAAGAAGTTAAACATTATTGTCCCCTCCATTTTGTAACTATCAGTAAGTTGAACCTTTCTTACACTGAAACAAAAAAAGAAGGTCAATAGTGGTTAAGAAATCTTAGCACAAACTGCATTTTATAAGATAACTTCCATTCCCACTTTCTGTGGACTGAGCCCTCTCGCCTGATAGAATTTCATTGCGCTCTCATTGCAGCTCCATACATTAAGGGTAACATTATAGCATCCGTTTTTCCTTGCGAATTCCAGGACTGCTTCGTAGATCGCGGTGCCGACGTGGTTTCCGCGCAGGTTTTCGTCCACGCAGAGGTCGTCGATATACAGCGTTTTGATATCGGTCAGAATGTTGTCGTTTGGATGCTGCTGGAAGATACAGAACGCGTATCCTAACAGGCGGTCGTCTTCATCTACGGCTGCAAAGACCGGTCGATTCTCATCCTTAAGGATATCTCCCAGCTGGTCGTCCGTATATTTCCGCTGTCCGTATTTGAAAAGATCCGGGCGCCCTCTGTGGTGGACCATAGCCACCTGGGAGAGCAGTTCGTGTATCCTGTCGATATCTTTTTCTGATGCCATGCGTACTTTCATTTTTCGCGTCTCCTTTTCCGTAAAATAGTGGGTGCGTTTTTTGAAAACACATCTTTATAAATCTTATCATACGCCCGCGGTTCAAGTAAAGATAAGTGTAAATGTTGAGATAAATTTTCAAATGTGATATTCTTTTTATATTGACCAACTTAATTTTAAGGATCAGCCAGGAGGACAGAAGAATGACAAAAATTTTATTACATGGATGCAATGGTAAAATGGGAAGAATGATCACAGAGCTTGTAAAAAACGACGCGGATGCAAAAATCGCGGCGGGAGTGGATTCGTATACCGGAGTGCCGAATGATTATCCGGTATATGATTCTATTGAGAAATGTGATACGGATGTAGATGTGGTTATCGATTTTTCCAATGCGGGCGCGATGGACGCTCTGCTTGATTACTGCGCCGGGAAGAAACTGCCGGTAGTTCTTTGTACTACGGGACTTTCTGAGATACAGCTTGAGAAGGTTCAGGAGACAGCCGGGAAAACGGCGGTCCTTAAGTCTGCCAATATGTCTTTAGGGATCAATCTTCTTCTGAAGCTTCTGAAGGACGCTGCGAAAGTGCTGGGAAATTCTGGTTATGATATTGAACTTGTGGAGCGTCATCACAATCAGAAAGTGGACGCGCCCAGCGGAACCGCTCTGGCACTCGCGGATTCCATTAATGAAGCGTTGAACGGAGAATACCACTATGTCTATGACAGGAGCCAGGTGAGACAGAAGAGGGGGGCGAAAGAGATAGGGATCTCCGCGGTGCGCGGCGGCACGATCGTAGGTGATCACGAGGTAATCTTTGCCGGAACGGATGAAGTGATCGAGTTCAGGCACAGCGCGTATTCCAGAAATGTATTTGCGAAGGGGGCCGTGGAGGCGGCAAAATTCCTAGCGGGGAAAGGGCCGGGAATGTATGATATGAGCGATGTGATACAGTTCTGACCCTGCAGGAGGCATCGTCGGACTGCACAGTAATATGGAGGAGAACAGAATGAAAAATCTGGAGACCAGATATCTGGAACGCCTTTCGGATCTTTATCCTACGATTGCGGCGGCGTCTACTGAGATTATTAATCTGCAGGCGATTCTCAACCTTCCGAAGGGGACGGAGCATTTCCTGACGGACGTGCACGGGGAATACGAGGCGTTTTCTCACGTGCTGAAAAACGGATCGGGATCGGTAAAGAGGAAGATTGAGGAAGTGTTCGGGAATACCATGAGCGCAAGGGATAAAAAGTCTCTTGCAACCCTGATCTATTATCCGAAGGAGAAGATGAACGTCGTCAGGCAGACAGAGACGAACATGGAAGACTGGTACAAGGTGAATCTGTATCGGCTCATTCAGGTGAGCAAGCATGTGGCGAGCAAATATACCCGGTCTAAAGTGAGAAAGGCGCTGCCGAAAGATTTTGCATATGTGATAGAGGAACTGATTACGGAGAAAGCGGAGCTGAGCGACAAAGAATCCTATTATAATGAGATCATCTCAACGATCATACGGATTGATCGTGCGGAACAGTTCATCAGTGCGATCTCAGAACTGATTCAGCGTCTGGTGGTAGATCATCTCCATATCGTAGGTGATATCTTCGACAGGGGACCGGGACCTCATATCATTATGGACAAGCTGATGTCCTACCATTCGGTGGATATCCAGTGGGGAAATCACGACGTGCTCTGGATGGGAGCCGCAGCGGGACAGAGAGGATGTATCGCTAACGTGATCCGCATCTGCGCCCGATATGGAAATCTTGATATCCTTGAGGACGGGTATGGAATCAACCTGCTTCCTCTTGCGGCGTTTGCGCTCAAAGTCTACGGGGACGACCCATGCAGCTGTTTCAAATTGAAAGCCGCGGACAAAGCTGATTCGGAGGAGATGGAGATGAATCTGCGCATCCATAAGGCGGTTTCAGTGATCCAGTTCAAGGTGGAGGGACAGATCATTCAGAGGCAGAAGGACTTTTGCATGGAAGACAGGGCTCTCCTGCACCGGATCGACTACGAGAAGGGGACGATCACACTGGTGGGAAAGGAGTACAGACTGCTGGATGATAACTTTCCGACTGTAGATCCCTCAGATCCCTATGCTCTCAGCACGGAGGAACAGGAGATTATGGACCGGCTGGAACGGGCATTTCTCGGCTGCGGGAAGCTTCAGCAGCATATGCGCTTTCTGTTGGCAAAGGGGGGGCTTTACAAAGTGTTTAACGACAATCTGCTCTATCACGGATGTGTTCCTCTTGACCAGAATGGGAATCTGAAGGAAGTCTCTGTGTTTGGGAAGAAATATAAGGGGAAAGAACTGTACGACGTGCTGGACAGTTATGTGAGAAAAGGGTTTTTCGCCCTGGATGAAAGGGAACGACAGAATGGGAAGGATATTATGTGGTACATATGGCTTCACCCCTGTTCTCCCCTTTTTGGAAAGAACAAGATGGCTACATTTGAAAGATATTTCCTGGCGGAAAAAGAGACCCATGTGGAGAAAAAGAATCCATATTATACATTTCTGGAGGACGAGGAAGTGATCGAACAGGTCCTGGAGGAGTTTGGGCTGGATCCGGGGAAAGCCCATATTGTCAACGGGCATGTGCCGGTAAAGACAAAAGACGGTGAGAGTCCGGTCAAGTGCGGCGGAAAAGTCCTGGTCATCGATGGGGGATTCTCTAGGGCATATCAGAAGGAAACGGGGATTGCGGGCTATACTCTGATCTACAATTCATACGGGCTCAGACTTGTGGCCCTTGAACCTTTTGAATCCACGGAGGCGGCAATCGCAAAGGAGAAGGATATCCATTCAGAGACCGTGATCGTGAGCAGAAGGACGGACCGCTGTCTTGTAGGTGATACAGATATCGGACGTGAACTGAAGGAACAGGTGCAGGATTTGGAAAGACTTCTTGCGGCATACAGAAATGGAGAGATTATTGAAAAACTATAAGGCAGGATGGGTGAGACTATGGAAAATGAGCTGAACATACAGGAAGGAATGCTGACAGAGCCGCTGAAGATCTATCTCAATGAGATTGGGCAGATTCCGCTGCTGAGCGAGGAGGAAGAAAAGGAACTGGGGCGCAGGAGCTCAGAGGGAGACGAGAGCGCGAGACAAAAACTTGCAGAAGCTAATTTACGTCTTGTGGTTTCCATTGCAAAACATTACAATGGCCGGGGCGTACAGCTCATGGATCTGATCCAGGAGGGGAATATGGGGCTGATGCGAGCGGCGGAGAAATATGACTATACTATGGAAAACCGGTTCTCCACCTATGCCTCCTGGTGGATAAAGGAGGCCATGCAGCGCGCGATCGACCAGCAGTCCAGAGAGATCCGTGTTCCCGTGCATGTGGCTGAGAATATGAAAAAGGTGCAGAAGATCTCAAAGGAGCTTCAGCAGGAGCTCGGAAGGGATCCTCTTCCGAAGGAGATCTCGGAGAAGATGCCGGGAAAGACAGAGAAGGATATCAAAGAGATCCTGTCGTACCTTCAGAGTCCGGTCTCACTGGAGACTCCTGTGGGAGAGGAAGGAGAGAACAGTCTGGGCGACATGGTTGAGGACCGGACTGAGGCGACGCCGGAGGAGGCGATGAACACCCTTGTCCAGAAAGATGAGGTCAGAGAACTGCTGGAATCTTTAAGCGACAGGGAGCGGCAGGTTATCCGGCTCAGGTACGGTCTGGAGGACGGGAAGACGCATACGCTGGAAGAAATTGGAAAGATGCTTAATGTCACCAGAGAGCGCGTGCGACAGATCGAGGCGAGGGCAATGGAAAAACTTCGAAGAAATGCAAAAAATTAAGTGGATCCTGTATAAATATTGTTGGAAATGCAGATAGTAGTGATACAACAATATTTGTGGAAAGGGAGATACTTTTATGAAAACAATGAAAAAAATACTTCTGCTTATGACTTGTACATTTGTGCTTCTGGGAACGGCGGCATGCAGCAGCCGGGATAACGCGGACAATGGAGCTGATCAGTCTACACAGAACGCCGATGACCGGACCGATACGAATCAGAACAATACGGATAACAGCAATGTCAATGACGCTACTGACGGGGACGGGATCATCGATAACGCGGTGGACGACGTGACAGACGGTGTGGACGATGTGACAGATGATGTGACAGACGGCGTGGATAAGGCCACGGATGATCTGACAGAAGACAATGGAGCACAGAAAGATATGCAGGAGAACAGATAAGAGATGTCTGCAAAGGGGTCAGGCCCCGATGCAAAGGGGACAGCCCCCTTTTGCATCAGGGCCTGTCCTCTTTGTGAAAGAACGGAGGAGAGGTATGAGATTCAGACCCTGTATCGATATACATAACGGGAAAGTAAAACAGATTGTGGGCGGAAGCCTTCGGGATGAAGGGAACAGTGCGAGAGACAATTTTGCGTCCGAGCTGGGAGCAGAGTATTACGCAGGACTGTACCGGAGAGACGGACTGAAAGGCGGGCACATCATCCTGCTCAACCCGCCCGGATCGGAATACTATGATGAGACGAGGACACAGGCGATGTCAGCGCTCAAAGCCTATCCCGGCGGAATGCAGCTCGGCGGTGGGATCAACGCGGAGAATGCGGAGGACTATCTGAAGGCGGGAGCCAGCCATGTGATCGTCACATCCTATGTGTTCAGGGATGGCACGTTCCACAGGGAGAACCTTGAAAAACTGGTCTCTGCCGCGGGGAAGGAACATATCGTACTGGATCTGAGCTGCCGAAAAAAAGAGGATGGCTACTATATCGTGACGGATCGGTGGCAGAAGTTTACGGATGTGAAACTGTGCCCGGAAATCCTGGACGATCTGGCGGGATCATGTGACGAATTTCTGATCCACGGGGTGGATGTGGAAGGAAAATCTTCCGGTATGGAGGCAGGACTGGTCAGAATGCTTGCCGGCTGGGAGGGGATCCCGGTTACATATGCGGGCGGAATCGGATCTATGGAAGACCTGGACCGGTTCCGGGAAGTGAGCGGAGGACGCCTGGACTTTACCATCGGGAGCGCGCTGGATCTGTTCGGAGGGAAGATACCATATGAGAAACTTGCACAGCAGAATTGTTAACATAATATGAAGTTATTGAATTAGACGGAAGTTAGTGCTAGAATGGAGAACAGAGTGGTGCCGTCTATCACTTTGGCACTAAATATATATTTAAGGAGTTAATTACGGGATATGGGATTTATAGAAAAGATCTTTGGAACCCACAGCGAAAATGAGCTGAAACGGATCTACCCGATCGTTGACCGGATCGAATCGCTGGAACCGGAGATGAAAGCCCTGTCGGATGAGGAACTGCGCGGAAAGACCAGGGAGTTCAAAGAACGTCTGAAAGAGGGAGAGACTCTGGACGATCTTCTTCCGGAAGCGTTTGCTGTTGTTCGCGAAGGCGCGTCCAGAGCGCTCGGCATGAGGCACTACAGAGTTCAGCTGATCGGAGGTATCATCCTGCATCAGGGCCGTATCGCCGAGATGAAGACCGGTGAAGGTAAGACGCTTGTGTCAACGCTTCCTGCGTATCTGAATGCGTTGGAGGGAAAAGGCGTTCATATCGTCACGGTCAATGACTATCTGGCAAAGCGTGACGCCGAGTGGATGGGAAAGGTTCATGAATTTCTCGGACTTACTGTCGGCGTTGTGCTGAACAGTATGAATAATGAAGAGCGGCGTGCTGCATACAACTGTGATATCACCTATGTCACCAACAATGAACTCGGATTCGATTATCTGAGAGATAATATGGTGATCTACAAAGAACAGCTTGTACAGAGAGGGCTGCACTTCGCCATCATCGATGAGGTCGATTCCGTCCTGATCGACGAGGCGAGGACCCCGCTTATTATTTCCGGACAGAGCGGAAAATCCACAAAGCTGTATGAGGCGTGTGATATCCTCGCGCGGCAGTTAGAACGGGGCGAGGCCAGCGGAGAATTTTCCAAGATGAACGCCATCATGGGCGAGGATATCGAGGAAACCGGAGACTTTATCGTCAATGAGAAAGAGAAGACGGTCAACCTTACAGAAGACGGCGTGAAGAAAGTTGAGAAGTTCTTCCATATTGAAAACCTTGCGGATCCGGAAAACCTGGAGATCCAGCACAATATTATCCTGGCTCTCAGGGCTCACAATCTGATGTTCCGCGATCAGGATTATGTGGTGACGCCGGAGGGCGAGGTAATGATCGTGGATGAATTTACCGGACGTATCATGCCGGGACGCCGTTATTCGGATGGGCTTCATCAGGCCATCGAGGCGAAGGAACATGTAAAGGTGAAACGGGAGAGCAAGACGCTGGCAACGATCACTTTCCAGAATCTGTTCAATAAATTTGACAAGAAGAGCGGTATGACCGGTACGGCCCTTACAGAGGAAAAAGAGTTCCGTGACATCTATGGCATGGACGTTGTGGAGATCCCCACCAATGTACCGGTGCAGCGTGTGGATCTGGACGACGCCGTCTATAAGACAAAGAAGGAAAAATATCATGCTGTGATCGAGGCGGTGAAGGAAGCTCATGCGACGGGACAGCCGGTCCTGGTGGGTACGATCACCATCGAAGTTTCCGAACTCCTGAGCAGGATGCTCAAGAAAGAAGGCATCCCGCACAACGTGCTGAATGCGAAATATCATGAGCTGGAGGCGGAGATCGTTGCGGACGCAGGTGTTCACGGAGCTGTCACCATTGCCACCAATATGGCCGGACGTGGTACGGATATCAAGCTGGACGACGACGCGCGGAAAGCCGGCGGATTGAAGATCATCGGCACAGAGCGCCACGAGTCCAGACGTATTGATAATCAGCTCCGCGGACGTTCCGGACGTCAGGGAGATCCGGGTGAATCCCGCTTCTATATTTCTCTGGAGGACGATCTGATGCGTCTGTTCGGTTCCGAGAAGCTGATGAGTGTGTTCAACACGCTGGGCGTTGAGGACGGCGAACAGATCGAGCATAAGATGCTTTCCAATGCCATTGAGAAAGCTCAGAAGAAAATTGAGAACAACAACTTCGGCATCCGTAAGAACCTGCTGGAGTACGATCAGGTTATGAATGAGCAGAGAGAGATCATCTACGGTGAGCGCCGGAGAGTGCTGGACGGAGAGAGTATGCGCGATACGATCTACAGCATGATTACAGAGTATGTGGAGAATATCACGGACCGTTTTGCGGCTCCGGATGCGGAGTCTGACGAGTGGGATCTGAAAGGACTTGACGTGAACCTTCACAATGTAATCCCGCAGCTCCAGCTTCCGACTTCGGAGGAATGTCAGGATATGCGTCAGAAGGAACTCAAGCATCTGCTCAAAGAGCGTGCCGTGAAGGCTTACGAGGCGAAAGAGGCTGAGTTCCCTGAGGCGGAACAGCTGCGAGAAGTGGAGCGCGTTGTCCTTCTGAAGGTCATCGACGCGCGATGGATGGATCACATTGACGACATGGATCAGCTCCGTCAGGGAATTGGACTTCAGGCCTACGGGCAGAGGGACCCGTTGGTTGAGTACAAGATGATGGGATACGACATGTTCGGAGAGATGACGAATATGATCGCAGAGACAACGCTGAGGACCCTGTTCCGCATCCGCGTGGAGCAGAAGGTTGAGCGCGAGGAAGTCGCGAAAGTGACGGGAACGAACAAGGACGACAGTGCAGTCCGAACTCCGAAGAAGCGTGAGGCGAAGAAGATCTATCCCAACGATCCGTGCCCCTGTGGAAGCGGAAAGAAGTACAAACAGTGCTGCGGAAGAAAGCAGACAGCCTGAGATTTGATAAGGACAGCGAAGCGGAAGATCCGTTTTACTGATAAATATTTATTTATGAAAGAGGTGATCAAGGTGGTTTTAGTAGAAGAATTAAAGTCCAGACTGGGCGCATATGAAGAACCGCTGAAAGATTTGAGGGATTCACTTTGACCTGGCTTCAAAGAAGTTAAGGATCGAAGAATTACAGAAAAGAATTGAAGAACCGGGATTCTGGGATAACCCGGAAGCCTCCCAGCAGGTGATGAAGGAACTGAAGAACCTTCAGGATTCTGTGGAACAGATCGAGAAGCTTTATACGGACTATGAGGATATGTCCCTTCTCATTGAGATGAGTGAGGATGAGGCAGACGAGGAGACCGTGGACGGGATACAGGAAGAGCTGGAGCAGTTTGAAAAACGATTTGAAGAACTGCGGATCAGCACACTCCTGACCGGACCCTATGACAGGGACAATGCGATCGTCACGCTCCATGCGGGAGCGGGCGGGACGGAGTCTTGCGACTGGACCAATATGTTGTACCGCATGTATACACGCTGGGCGGAAAAGAAAAACTACAGTGTGGAGGTCCTGGACTATCTGGAAGGCGATGTGGCGGGGATCAAGGGCGTTACGTTCCAGGTGAACGGAGAGAATGCGTACGGATATCTTCGTTCAGAGCAGGGGGTGCACCGTCTTGTCAGGATCTCGCCATTCAATGCAGCGGGAAAGAGGCAGACGTCCTTTGCCTCCTGTGATGTGATGCCGGATATCGAGGAGGATATCGACATCGAGATCAACGACGATGACCTGAAGATCGATACCTACCGTTCCAGCGGCGCCGGCGGACAGCATATCAACAAGACGTCTTCCGCTGTCAGGATCACACATCTGCCTACAGGAATCGTTGTGCAGTGCCAGAATGAGCGCTCGCAGCATATGAACAAGGATAAGGCGATGCAGATGCTCAAATCCAGGCTGTATATGATGAAGCAGCAGGAACAGGCGGAAAAGATGTCCGATATCAGAGGCGAGGTAAAGGATATCAATTTCGGTAACCAGATACGTTCTTATGTCATGCAGCCATACACGATGGTGAAGGACCACAGGACAAATGCAGAGATCAGCAATGTGGGAAGTGTGATGGACGGAAATATCGATCCGTTTATCAATGCATACCTCAGCATGAACGCAGAAGCACAGAAAGGGAGAAAGTAATGGTAAATATAGCAGTGATGGGATACGGCACAGTAGGATCAGGCGTGGTGGAAGTCCTGGAGAGGAATAAAAAGATCATCACCCAGCGTGCCGCTGACGAGATCAATGTAAAATACGTCCTGGATCTCAGGGATTTCCCGGGGGATCCGGTGCAGGAGAAGATCGTCCACGATTTCGAGACGGTCATCAATGATCCGGAGATCCGGATTGTAGTGGAAGTGATGGGCGGCATAGAGCCTGCCTACACTTACGTAAAACGCTGTCTTGAAGCGGGAAAGAGCGTTGCCACCTCCAATAAGGCGCTTGTGGCAAAGCATGGTGCGGAACTCCTTTCCATTGCAAGGGAGAGAGACATCAATTTCCTTTTTGAGGCAAGCGTGGGAGGCGGGATCCCGATCATCCGCGCGCTCAATTCCTGTATGACAGCGGACGAGATCGAGGAGATCACGGGAATCCTGAACGGGACCACAAACTATGTCATGACAAAGATGTTCTACGAGGGAGCTGACTACGAAGATGTTCTCAAAGAGGCGCAGGAGAAAGGGTATGCGGAGAGAAATCCGGAGGCGGATGTGGAAGGATATGATTCCTGCCGCAAGATCGCGATCCTTTCTTCGCTGATCTCCGGACAGCAGGTTGACTTCGAGGATATCTACACAGAAGGGATCACAAAGATTACAAAGAAGGACATGAAATATGCCAAGGAGATGGGGATGACGATCAAGCTTCTGGCTTCCAGCAAACGGCATGAGAATCATCTGCATGCGATCGTGGCGCCCTTCCTTCTCGGGAAGTCTCATCCTCTCTACAATGTGGATGACGTGTTCAATGCTGTTTTCGTACGCGGAAATATGCTCGGCGACGCCATGTTTTACGGAAGCGGAGCAGGCAAACTCCCCACGGCAAGTGCAGTTGTTGCGGACGTTGTGGATGAGGCGAAACATCTCCACAGAAATATCATGACCATGTGGAAGAGCGAGAAGCTGGAACTGGAACCGATCGAAGATACATGCAGACGCTTCTTTATCAGGATCAGCGGAAGCGCCGATGAGAGAAAAAACGAGACAGAGAACTGTTTCGGCCCCGGAAAGATCGTGCGTGTTCCCGGACTGGATGATGAATTCGGATATATGACAGAATCCATGGCAGAGGGCGACTACAGGAAAAAGGCAGAGAGTTTCAGCGGGATCCTCAGTATGATCCGCGCAGAAGACTGATTCGGGATTGAAAGGCAGTAATAATGAAATATATTGTGATTTTGTGTGACGGCATGGCGGATGAGCCGCTGGATGAGCTGGGCGGGAAGACTCCCCTGGAGGCGGCACGCACTGCGAACATGGACAGTCTTGCAAAGGAGTCCGAGATCGGGATGGTTCGGACTGTACCGGAGGGAATGGCTCCGGGAAGTGATACGGCGAACCTTTCCGTGATCGGATACGACCCGAGGGAATATTACACAGGCAGGTCTCCGCTGGAGGCGCTGAGCATCGGTGCGGACATGGCGCCGGACGACGTGTCGTTCCGATGTAATCTGGTCACTCTTTCGGATGAGGAAGACCGGTACGAAGACCGACATGTGCTCGACCACAGTTCAGGTGAGATCAGCACGGAAGAAGCGGCAGAACTCGTAAAAGCGCTGAGCGAAGGACTGAAGCAGGACGGATATGAGTTTTATGTCGGCACCAGTTACCGACATCTCCTGATACAGAAAAAAGGGAAGGTGGTGGAGCTGACTGCTCCCCATGATATCCTTACGAAACGGATCGGGGACTATCTGCCGCAGGATGAGGTGCTGAGAGATATGATGGTGAAGAGCTATGATATCCTGAAGGATCATCCGGTCAATGTAAAGCGCCGGGCAGAGGGGAAAAAACCTGCCAATTCTGCCTGGTTCTGGGGGGCAGGGACACGTCCTGCACTCATGGCTTTTGAGAAGAAGAACGGTGTGAAAGGCGCTATGATCTCTGCTGTGGACCTTCTCAAAGGAATCGCAGTGGGAGCGGATATGGACAATATTATCGTGGAAGGCGCGAACGGCGGCCTTGATACAAACTATTCGGGAAAAGCGCAGGCGGCCGTAAAGGCTCTCACGGAGGACGGATATGATTTCGTTTACGTACATATCGAGGCGCCCGATGAGATGGGGCATCAGGGAAGCTGTGAGAATAAGATCACAGCGATCGAACGGATCGATGAGAAGATAGTGGGGCCGGTGAGAAGCGCACTGGAGGCAAAAGGGATTGACTTCCGTATGATGATCCTTCCGGATCATCCCACGCCGGTGCGCGTGAGGACCCACACCTCGGATCCTGTGCCGTATCTTCTGTATGACAGTACAGGAGCGGTGAGAACGGCGGATACATACAGTGAGAAGACAGGCAGACAGACGGGGATCTTCGAAGAAAAGGGATGCCGGCTGATGGATCATCTTCTGGAAAAGACGATATAAATAAAAGAAAAAACTCTCCGTCTGCAGAAAAACTGCAGCGGAGAGTTTTGGACTTTGTCTATCTGTTTATATCCGGAACGTTAAGTACCTTGCGGACAAGCCGTTTGTCATCAGAGGAGGCCCTGCGGTAATATTTCAGCAGGAGCAGCTCTTCCTCTGTGAGATAGATGGTGTTGCCGCTTTTGATCACGAGTCCGGGAGAATAAGGTCCTTTTTGCTCCCGTGACGCACTGATATGCGACATACCGGTAAATGGCCGGGCAATAAGGTCTTCCAGGCTGATGCCGTAGATATCGGTCAGTCGGAGCAGTGTTTCGATATCAGGTACCCGCTTTCCGGTCTCATAATTTGAATAGGCCTGGCGGGAGATGTTCAGTTTTTTGCTAATCTGGAACTGTGTGTAATTGTGTTCGTCTCTGAGACGGCGCAGATTCTCTACCAGTTGCACGTTCGCCACGGGAACACCTCCGAATACAAGAAAAACATTTGGATTAACCGGTCATATTATATCAATTTTTCCAGTAATCAAAGGAATATGCAACAAACTGAAAACAAATTCAATAAAAGCAACATAACGTTGCTTGTCTGCAGACAAAAGCTTAGAAATCACAGTCTGCTCAGGGTGCTGTTATGATATTTTGCCGAGAAAGTCACATCTTCTCCGAGCCATTCCGGCGGTTGATATGCACGGGCCGACTGTTCATCCGGGAATTCAATTTCGGCCAGGATAAGAGGGGCGAGATCTCCGTGGAAGATATCAAGTTCAAGGGTAAGCCTTTCTTCAAGGGGGATCATAAATCTTGTCTTTGTGATAATGCGTCCGTCTGCCTTTGCGCGGAGATGGGCATAGGATTCGGGTGTGAGGGGGAGATTATACTCGTCCCGCACCATTAGCCCTTTTGATTTGTACGTGAGAAAATAATTGTCATTATCCCTGCGGATCCGCACGACCGGCGAGGTGCAGAGATAGCCCTGCTCGATCTGACGGCTTGGAAAATCTTCTGGATCAAAGGGAAGAGTCTCTGTGGAAGTGATGAGGAATTTTCGTTCTATTTCCATATTAAAGTGCCTCCTTTTCGCGGTAACCTGTAACAATCATAATACGAGATGAAAAAATTGTAAACCGTTGCATTTGGAGAGGTCTTTTGATAGACTGAAAAGCAGCGGAAACTGATCATATTAAAGACAGGAGGAACGGATACATGAAAGTCTTTGTTTTTTTAGCTGACGGTTTTGAAGAGATTGAAGGTCTTACGGTTGTGGACATCCTTCGCAGAGCGGGAGTCGATGTGACCATGATGTCTGTGACGGGGAGTCTGTCAATCAGTGGATCCCATGATATCGGAATCCAGGCGGACTGCCTGTTTGATGCGAAAAAGGCAGGGGAGGCTGATATGCTGGTTCTTCCCGGAGGAATGCCGGGGACACTGACGTTAAAGGGGCATGGGGGACTAATCAAGCTTCTCAGAACGTTTGACAGCGAGAAGAAAAATATTGCAGCCATCTGTGCTGCGCCCGGTATCCTGGGCGGACTGGGCATGCTGAAAGGGAAAAAGGCGTGCTCGTATCCGTCTTTCGAAGACAAACTGGACGGAGCGGAGGTGCAGCAGGTTCCGGTCGTAACTGACGGACATATCACTACAGGGCGCGGAATGGGAGCGGCGATCCCGTTTGCCCTCAGACTCACGGCAATCCTGTGCGGAGAAGATAAGGCGGAGGAAGTAAGAAAATCCATCGTATATCAGGTTTAGGGGCAAACTCCTGCCGGTTTGAACAGAAACCTCGAAAAAACACTGGAAATATGCGGGTTTGTGTGCTATACTGCTTTAATGAGTGCAAAGGATGAATTTGCGTAATCAAGGAGGAAGAAAATGAGTTTACAGGTAGAAAAGTTAGAACATAATATGGCCAGGCTGACGATAGAGGTATCAGCAGAGGATGTTGAGAAAGCTCTTCAGGCTGCATATCTGAAAGAGCGCAGCAGGATCAGCCTTCCGGGATTCCGTAAAGGAAAGGTTCCGCGTCAGATGATCGAGAAGATGTACGGACCGGAAGTGTTCTATGATGAGGCTGCAAATCATATGATATCAGAGGCATATGGAAATGCTTATGATGAGTGCGGACTTGAGATCACATCTCAGCCGAAGATCGAGGTCACACAGCTTGAGAAAGGAAAACCCTTCATCTTTACAGCTGAAGTTGCAGTAAAGCCGGAGGTTAAGCTGGGTGAATATAAGGGGCTGAAAGTAGACAAGGTTTCTACAAGAGTGACACAGAAAGAAGTTGACGAGGAGATCGACAAAGAGCGCGAACGCAATGCAAGGACGATCGACGTCACAGACAGAGCGGTACAGGATAAAGACCAGGTAGTGCTTGACTTTGAAGGTTTCGTTGACGGAGAGGCGTTCGAGGGCGGAAAGGGCGAAAACTATCCGCTTACCATCGGTTCCGGTTCTTTCATTCCGGGATTTGAGGAGCAGCTGATTGGCGCTGAGATCGGAAAAGAGATGGAAGTTAATGTGAAGTTCCCGGAGGATTATCACGCAAAAGATCTTGCAGGAAAAGACGCTGTCTTTAAATGTACAGTACATGGGATCAAGGCGAAAGAACTTCCGGAGCTGGACGACGAGTTCGTTTCTGATGTATCTGAAGAGAGTGAGACCGTTGACCAGTATAAGGCAGAGGTAAAAGGAAAGATCAAAGAGCGCAAAGAGCGTGAAGGCAAAGAGAAGAAGGAAAATCAGGCTGTAGAGCAGGCGGTTGAGAATGCCCAGATCGATCTTCCTGAGCCTATGGTAGATCTTCAGGCAAGGCAGATGGCAGATGATTTCGCGCGCCGCATCATGCAGCAGGGCATGACTCTGGAGCAGTATTTCCAGTTCACAGGCCAGTCTGAAGAGAAGATGATAGAAGAACTGAAGCCTCAGGCTGAGAAGCGGATCAGAACAAGACTTGTTCTGGAGGCGATCGTTGCAGCTGAGAACATTGAGGTGTCAGATGAGCGTCTCGAGGAGGAACTCACGAAGATGGCTGAGTCTTATCAGATGGAAGTTGACAAACTCAAAGAGTTCATGGGCGAGAACGAGAGAAAACAGATGAAAGAGGACATTGCAGTTCAGGATGCAGTGACTCTGATCACAGAGGCAGCTGTAGAAGGTTAATTGAGAAAAATTGATCGCAAAAGGTGTGCCGCGGACGGTGCACCTTTTGTTGGACAAAGAAGAAAGAAGGAAGATATATGAGTTTAGTACCTTATGTCATTGAGCAGACAAGCCGCGGAGAGCGTTCCTATGATATTTACTCCAGGCTTTTAAAAGAAAGGATCATCTTCCTGGGAGAAGAAGTAAACGATGTGTCCGCAAGCGTGGTTGTGGCACAGCTCCTTTTCCTTGAGGCGGACGATCCGGATAAGGATATCCAGCTTTATATCAACAGCCCGGGCGGTTCCGTTACGGCGGGACTTGCTATCTATGATACGATGCAGTACATCAAATGCGATGTCTCCACAGTGTGCATCGGAATGGCTGCAAGCATGGGTGCTTTCCTTCTGTCAGGAGGAAAGAAAGGAAAGAGATTTGCTCTTCCTAATGCAGAGATTATGATCCACCAGCCGTCCGGCGGCGCACAGGGACAGGCAACGGAGATCCAGATCGCGGCAGAGCACATTCTCCGTACGAAGAAGAAATTAAATGAGATCCTGGCGGCCAACACAGGAAAACCGCTGGAGGTTATCCAGGCCGATACAGAGCGTGACAATTTCATGTCTGCTGGAGAGGCGAAGGAATACGGACTGATAGACGAAGTGATTGCAAGCCACTAACTGGTTGTATGAGGTGACATTTATGGCAGGAAAAATGATGGATGATATCGTAAGGTGTTCATTCTGTAATAAGACCCAGGCGCAGGTGCGCAAACTGATCGCAGGGCCAAACGGCACTTACATCTGTGATGAGTGTATCGCAATCTGCTCGGAGATCATTGAGGAAGAACTGGATTATAACGACAGGAGGGCACTGGATGATATTAATCTTCTCACTCCTGAAGAGATCAAGTCTTTTCTGGATGATTACGTGATCGGTCAGGATGAGGCGAAAAAGGTGCTTTCGGTGGCCGTATATAATCACTATAAGAGGATCCTGGCAGATCAGGATCTCGGCGTGGAACTTCAGAAAAGTAATATTCTGATGCTGGGACCGACCGGATGTGGAAAAACGCTTCTGGCCCAGACACTGGCAAAGCTTTTAAATGTTCCGTTCGCGATCGCGGACGCGACAGCGCTCACTGAGGCAGGATACGTAGGCGAAGATGTGGAGAATATCCTGCTGAAGCTGATCCAGGCCGCTGATGGAGACATCGAGCGCGCGGAGCACGGGATCATCTATATTGACGAGATTGATAAGATTACAAGAAAATCTGAGAACCCCTCCATCACAAGGGATGTGTCCGGGGAGGGCGTACAGCAGGCACTTCTCAAGATCATAGAGGGAACAGTCGCTTCCGTTCCTCCGCAGGGAGGAAGAAAACATCCCCATCAGGAACTGATCCAGATTGACACGACAAATATTCTGTTTATCTGCGGCGGTGCGTTTGAGGGGATCGACAAGATCATTGAGACCCGTCTGGATAGAAAGTCCATCGGTTTTAATGCGGAGATTGCCACGAAGCACGAGTATGATATGGATGTGCTCCTTCACGAGGCGCTGCCACAGGATCTTGTCAAATTCGGGCTGATTCCGGAACTTGTGGGAAGACTTCCGGTCACGGTTTCTCTGGACCTGCTGGACAAAGAAGCGCTGATCCGGATCCTCACGGAGCCAAAGAGTGCGATTGTAAAACAGTACCAGAAGCTTCTTGAGCTGGACGGAGTTGATCTGGAGTTTGACAAAGATGCATTGGATGCGATCGCGGAGACGACGCTGGCGAGGAAGACCGGTGCCAGAGGACTCAGAGCGATCATGGAGAATATCATGATGGATACCATGTTCACAGTTCCGTCGGATGAGACGATCAAAGGCTGCCGCATCACGAAAGAGGCAGTCCTGGGGACGGGGAAGCCGCTCTACGAGCGGGATGGTGAGGAGCGCCGCTCGTTCCTCACATCAGAGAGTGCATAAGACAGGACGGTGAGTTCTGTACAGAGGGCGGGCGCAATGGAGAAATACCTATGTGCCCGCCTGTTTTTAGAATATTCTGAAAACGGTGCTCATGGGGGTCAGGCCCCTTTGAATATCGGGAAAGCAGGAAAAGATGGATAATGAGATAAAGAGTTTTCCGATGGTCGCGCTCCGGGGGATAACGATCCTGCCAGAGATGGTAGTACATTTCGATGTGAGCAGAGAGCGTTCGATCGCTGCGATCCAGGAAGCTATGGTGGAAGAACAGAAGATCTTTATGGTCACACAGAGATCTATGGAGGCTGAGGAGCCGGAACAGAAAGATGTCTTTGAAGTTGGGACAGTGGGTACGATCAAACAGCTCATCAAACTGCCGAAGCATATCGTAAGAGTGCTGGTTTCAGGGGAGGAGAGGGGGATCCTCCGCAGTCTTGAACAGACAGATCCTTATATGAGGGCTGAAGTCGAACTCATTGATGAATCCGGACTGGAGATCCCTGGCGACGCCAATGTGAAGGCGATGGAGAGAAGCCTGAAAGATATGCTTGTTGACTATGCCGCGAAGAATGGGAAAATGTCAAAAGAATCTGTGGCGCAGCTTCTGGATATCACAGGACTTAAGAAGCTTGTGGATGAGATCGCGGCGAATATTCCGATCTCATATATGGACCAGCAGGAGATCCTTGATGAAATTGACTTCAGGAAACGCTATGAGAAGCTGGCCATGAAACTTGTAAACGAAGTTCAGATCATAAATATCAAGGAAGAGATACAGAGAAAGGTAAAAGAGCGGGTCGACAAGCATCAGCGGGAATATATTCTGAGAGAGCAGCTCAGGCTGATCCGGGAAGAGCTCGGCGAGGATTCCACGATATCCGACGCGGAAGAGTTTGAGAACGCGGTAAAGAAGCTGAAGGCTTCCAGGGAAGTGAAAGAGAAGCTTTATAAGGAGATCAGCCGTTTTAAGAGTTCGCTGGGCTCGCCGTCGGAAAATGCTGTGATCCGCACCTATATTGAAACACTCCTTGAAATGCCCTGGGATAAGGCGTCTAAGGATAACGCGGACATCACCTACGCCAAACAGGTTCTTGAGGAGGAGCACTATGGTCTGGAGCAGGTGAAAGAAAGGATCCTGGAGTTTCTTGCCGTTCGAACACTGACAAAGAAAGGCGAGAGTCCGATCCTCTGTCTCGTGGGGCCGCCGGGAACAGGAAAGACCTCTGTCGCACGGTCTCTTGCCAGAGCGATGAAGAAAAAATATGTCAGGATCTCCCTGGGAGGAGTCCGGGATGAGGCAGAGATTCGGGGACATCGAAAGACTTATATCGGGGCGATGCCTGGAAGGATCGCCAACGGGATCCGCATGGCAGGTGTGAAAAACCCGGTCATGCTGCTGGATGAGATCGACAAAGTCAGCACAGACTATAAAGGGGATACGTTCTCTGCTCTTCTGGAGGTCCTGGACAGTGAACAGAACTGTAAGTTCAGAGATCATTATCTGGAGGTTCCGCTGGATCTCTCAGAGGTTATGTTTATCACTACGGCGAATACACTTCAGACGATTCCGCGTCCTCTTCTCGACCGTATGGAAGTGATCGAGATCAGCAGCTATACGGAGAATGAGAAACTTCATATCGCCATGGAACACCTGATCCCCAAACAGCTGGAGCACAATGGACTGAACGCACAGCAGCTTTCTTTCAGCAGGAATGCCGTCTGGAAGATGGCCCGGAACTATACGAAGGAAGCCGGCGTCCGTCAGCTCGAGAGGGAGATCGGAAATGTCTGCCGAAAGGCGGCAAAAGAGATCCTCACAACGAATCGGAAGAAGATCGCGGTGACAGACCGGAATATCCACAGATTTCTGGGAAAAGAGAAGTACAGTTACCAGAAGGCTAATCCGGAGCCGGAGACCGGGATCGTAAGAGGACTTGCGTGGACCAGCGTGGGAGGAGACACACTTCAGATTGAAGTGAACGTCATGCCGGGAAAAGGTGAGATCATGCTGACAGGTCAGATGGGGGATGTGATGAAGGAATCCGCACAGACAGGGATCAGCTATATCCGTTCGGTCAGCAGCAGGTTTGATATCGTGGAAGATTTCTTTGAAAAGCATGATATCCACGTACATATCCCGGAGGGGGCGGTGCCCAAGGACGGCCCTTCTGCCGGGATCACGATGGCTACGGCCATGCTGTCGGCGGTGACCGGAAGGAAAGTGCGTGCGGATCTGGCGATGACAGGAGAGGTCACGCTCCGGGGAAGAGTTCTTCCCATCGGGGGACTGAAAGAAAAACTTCTGGCGGCTAAGAACGCCGGGATCAGGACAGTGCTCGTCCCGAAGGACAACCGGGCGGACGTGGAGGAACTGTCTTCCGAGATCACAAAAGGTCTTGAGATACATTATATGGAAAATATGGACGAGGTTCTGAAAGCGGCGCTCATTGACTGAGCGGCAGGTGCTGGTACAGGAGGACAGTATGGTAATCAAAAATATAAACCTGGAAACGGTCTGCGGGATCACAAGCCCGCTGCCGAAAAATGAGAAGCCGGAGATTGCCTTTGCGGGAAAATCAAATGTAGGAAAATCCTCTCTCATCAACGCCCTGATGAACCGGAAAGCCTATGCAAGAATCTCCGCGACGCCCGGGAAAACCCAGACGATAAATTTCTATAATATTAACGATGTGATGTATCTGGTGGACCTTCCTGGTTATGGATACGCAAAGGTCTCCGAGAAGGAACGGGCTCAGTGGGGAAAACTGATCGAAGGGTATCTCCACGGCTCGGAACAGCTCAAGGCTGTATTCCTTCTCATTGATATCCGGCATGAGCCGTCGGCAAACGACAAGATGATGTATCAATGGGTCGTGGAACAGGGATTCCAGCCGGTCATAATCGCGACAAAACTGGACAAGATAAAAAGAAGTCAGGTGCAGAAGCATCTGAAGATGCTCCGGGATGGGTTGAAACTGCTCCCCGGGACGAAGATGATTCCGTTCTCATCTGCGACAAAGCAGGGACGGGACGAGATATGGGAACTGATCGAGACGGAATATCTCTGTGATGAAAAAGAAAGTCTTTCATGTGATTAAGGAGGAAGGGTATGGAGAACGGAAGACCCTACTGGCAGGTGGCACTCAGACTGTTGTTCAGCCTTCTTGCCACTGCGGCATTTGTTCTGATCGGACTCAGACTTATAGTTTTTCTGATGCCTTTTGTGATCGGTTGGATCATCGCGTCGATCGCGGCTCCTCTGGTGAACTGGCTGGAGAAAAGGCTGAAGATCGTGAAAAAGCTGGGATCCGCACTGATCGTTATCCTTGTTCTGGTGCTGATCGTTCTTGTGATCTATTTTGCGATCAGCCGTGTTGTCTCAGAGGTGGGAGATCTGATTCAGAATTTCCCGGAGCTGTACGCGCAGCTTGAGACCGGTCTGAGACAGATCGGGGGGACCTTGTCAGGCCTTTTTGCACGGCTGCCGGAAGGAATACAGAACGGATGGAATACGGCTGTAGAGAATCTGGATCAGTATATGGGAAATCTTGTGTCAAATATCAGCGAGCCGACAATGACAGCTGCGGGAAATTTTGCCAAACGGGTCCCCTATTATCTGATCTCGTTCATCGTCGCGGTCATGTCTGCCTACTTCTTTACTGTGCAGAGAGAAGAGGTGATTAACTGGTTTAGAAAGGCCGCTCCCAAAGCCGTGGAACAGCGTATGACGCTGGTGATGGATAATCTGAAGTATGCGGTCGGTGGGTACTTCAAAGCGCAGTTTAAGATCATGGGATTTGTTTTTCTGATCCTTCTGGTTGGGCTGGCTTTCCTGAATGTGCGGTATTTTGTACTGGTGGCCTTCCTCATTGCCTTCCTCGATTTTCTGCCGTTTTTCGGCACAGGGACAGCGATGATTCCCTGGGCGCTCTATGAGTTTTTTATGGGGAACTACAGGACCACAGCCGCACTGGTGATCATCTATGTGATCACTCAGGTCGTGCATCAGCTCCTGCAGCCGAAACTGGTAGGGGACAGTGTGGGACTGAACCCTCTTGTGACGCTTCTTCTCCTTTATGTAGGATACAGAATGGGAGGCGTGCTATGGATGATCCTGACAGTCCCGATTGGCATGGTGCTGATAAACATGTGCCAGGCTGGGGCTTTCGACTATATAATTGACGATGTTAAGATCCTGATCAACGGCATACTCGGACTCAGGGAGGACAATGCCCCAACTGAAAAAAAGGGTGGGCAAGAATGATTTTTGCGGCAGTGCGTTGAAAAAGAGAGACAGTTATGGTATTATGGGGAACAGGAAAGAGAAGCTTTCCCAAAAGGAACAGGGGCAGGATCTGAGATGGTTTTGCCCTGCAGAAAAAACAGGAGGTAAGACAAGATGAAAAAATATGTGTGCGATGTATGCGGATACATTTATGACGAAGCGGCAGGAGATCCGGATAACGGGATCGAACCGGGCACAAAATGGGAAGATGTGCCGGATGATTTCCTCTGTCCGCTGTGCGGAGTAGGAAAGGATCAGTTTTCTGAGACTGAGTAATCTCATATTCTGAGAATTATTATATCCTCGTCCAAAGAAGCTGACAGAAATGATAGAGAGCGGCATGTCGTGACCGTTA
>DWUT01000139.1 GCA_019120615.1 Candidatus Mediterraneibacter norfolkensis | reverse complement strand
CCGTAGGCATCGTAGTTGGGGGCTTTTGACCCCAACATCATATTTATAAAAAACCCGGGAAGTGCAGAACATCATGTTTGCACTTCCCGGGTTTTTTCAGCGTCTGAGCGGAGTCGAACCGCCGCACATGCCTCCGGAGGGCATCGCTCTATCCACTGAGCTACAGACGCATTTCGGCCTTTCAAGGGGAAGACAATGCTTCCCCTTGAAGCAACCTTAATTATCCTACCACAATTTTCACAAAATGTAAAGCACTAAAAAATATCACTTTCCGCTTCCTCGCCTTTATTCAAATACACCTTTCCGGTACTGTATTCTACAAAATAGGCATGGTCGCTCAGAACATCCTCCTCATCCACCTGCGTATCATTAATCTCCTTTACCATCTCGTCCAGCTCATCAATATCGAACTCTGTGGAACCCGGAACGATCACAACTTCATGGACGCTGCTGGGAAGGATATAGTAGTCTTTTTTCAGTATCTGCCCTATCATATTCAGTATATGAGGGTATGCCACACATGCCGCCCCATAGCAGCGGAACTGATTTGACAACACATACATCCTGTCTCTCTTTCCACCCTTCCCGACCAGAAGATTTTCCGATTCTCCGCAGTTTTCAGACAGTCCTCTCATCAGTTCTCCGAGAGCATGACTCATCGTAAAAAGTTCTGCCGGGAGCATCTTCTTCGCATTTTCAACAGCAGCATTCCATAGCATGTCCACATCTGCCTTCCACTGTAACATGTGGCTGTTCTTCACTGTCATTGCAGCCGTCCTCTCACTGTTCATCTCCAGTAAGACATAAAATACCGCAGACAGATCAAACACATCCCGGTGAGGAACAGTGCGCAGAAAATCCAGATTCTTCTCAGTATTGATCAGGCGGAACACGACCTTATCTCTGATCCCTTCAAAAGACATAAGACTTCTGTTGTCCCATGATTCATCGCGGCGGATGCACTCGTAAAATCCCATCACCTCGTCCACTATGCCTTCGATGGAGCATCCGTTTTGGTAACACTCATAGTACTCTTCAAGATAGATCGCCGGCGAGATATTGACCCCTTTTTTCTCTACCATGATCCCTCTTTTCTCTGTCCCGTTATTCTTTATTGCCGTATATGATGAAACCCGTTCTGAATCTCCAAGTCTCTGGTTCATCATCTTTTCGACTGCGCGTATAAATTCTGTATAATCCATTTTTCTCCTTTCTCTCGCGCGGTCCATATAAATTAAATGAGAAATCGGCACGAAACGTACCATTTGAAATAGAATCAGTGATCTGAACAATATTATGTAATGCTCATTATAGACGATCTCATAAAAAATGGCAAGACTTTTTCCGTCTCCATCAGAAAAACCTCTGTACTTCAAAAAATACAGAGGTTCTGATCTTTTATCACTTTTCTGTTTTACACTCTGGAAAGGTACTCTCCTGTACGTGTATCGATCTTCAGCACATCACCGACTTCAACGAACAGTGGAACCATAACCGTCGCTCCTGTCTCGACAACAGCCGGCTTTGTTGCGCCCTGTGCCGTATCTCCCTTGAATCCCGGTTCTGTCTCTGTGATGGCAAGTTCGACAAAAAGCGGCGGCTCAACAGAAAATACATTTCCTTTATGGGAACAGATTTTCACTGTCTCATTCTCTTTCACAAACTTCAGAGCATCTCCGACTACATCCGCGTCAAGAGCAATCTGATCGTATGTCTCCACGTCCATGAAGTTGTACAGATCTCCATCCTTGTAAAGATACTGCATGTCTTTTCTGTCAATATGTGCATTCTCAAACTTCTCAGTTGGGCGGAAAGTTTTCTCAACCACACCGCCGCTGATGATGTTTTTCAGCTTTGTTCTGACAAACGCTGCGCCTTTTCCCGGTTTTACATGCTGAAATTCCAGGATCTGAAAAATATTTCCATCAATCTCAATGGTAAGTCCGTTCTTAAAATCTCCTGCTGCGACCATTTATAATCCTCCTTCAATCGTACGTGCGCCCTGCGGGCACTCCACTCTATTCATTCTATAATAATTCTCTTCTTTTTTCAATCCTTTTTTTGGATGTCAGTCATCTTCCGTCATATTTTGTCTGTTTTCCGGCTCTTCTGCCTCATATAAAAGTGCAGAACAATCCTCTCCAGATACCGTTTGAGGACAATCTGGATCTCCTCTTTCGGATGGATCGGTCTGACAAGGATACTGTGTATCCCCGTACGTTTTGCCCCCCACACATCCGTAAAGAGCTGATCGCCCACAAAGAGCGTAGTCTTCCGCTCCGTTCCCATAAGCTCCATGGCACGGACATAGTTTTTCATCGAAGGTTTATGTGCATTGAAAATATATTCTGTACCGATATCCCGGTTGAACATCTTGACACGGGGTTCCCGGTTATTGGAAAGAAGACAGGATGCGAATCCGATCTCCCTCAGCCGCACAAACAGTTTCCGCGCACGCTCGTCCGCCGGGGCACCGTGGGGTACCAGCGTATTGTCTATATCGAATATAACGCCTCTGTATCCTTCCTCATACAGTTTTTCAAAAGGGATAACATATGTGGATGCCACATATTCATCCGGGAAAAATCTTTCAAACATTATTTACCATCCAGTTCCATCAGCTTTGAGATCAGTTCTTCGCTGATCTGCAGGATCGTCTTGTTATCCGTCTGTATCACCACATCCGCAGCAGCCTCGTATTTCTCACGGCGCTTCTCCATCAGATCAGCGATAAACTCTACATTCTTATTCCCGTTGAGCACCGGCCTGTCATCGCTGTCCTTTACTCTCTCATAGATCGTCTCCGGACTTGCGGTGAGAAGGACCACACGGCCGTTCTTCTTCATCTCGACTACATTTTCTTCCCGGAGCGCAACACCTCCGCCACAGGAAATAACACAGTTCTTCCCTGTCTGAAGTTCCTTTAACAGCTTTGTCTCCAGCCCCCTGAAATATTCTTCACCATAGGTTGCAAAAATATCCGGAATACTCATCTCTTCTCTCTCTGAGATCTCCTGGTCCATCTCCACCAGACGCATGTCAAACATGGTGCTCAGATAATCGGAGATTGTCGTTTTTCCTGCCCCCATAAAACCGATCAGCACAATATTGTATGAGAAAAGTTTTCTTGCCTGGATCCGCTTGCTGTTCCGCAGGATCCGCTTGAAAACATCCTGAATCTCCTCCCTGTACTTATTACCCTTAAGTTTTTCATTGAGCCTGCGCTCCTGCTTCGCCTCCTGTGCCGGCTGCAGGATCGGCATACCGTATGTCTCCTTGTATGCCATGATCTTCTCAATTATGGCATTTCTTTCCACGAGGGCATCTATGATTTTGTCGTCACAGAGTGCCAGCTGCTCGCGGTACATTTCCAGATCGTTCATCTTCTTCCTCCAGACTTTAAGGCAGGCATTTGCCCGCCTCTACTGCTTATTCACAAGTGCGCAGCAACCTGCTGTATTCCGCACAATCTTTAATATTATATCAATTCTCCAGGCTTCTGTCCATAGCCTTGCGCACATTCAGCCGGAATTCTTCCCAGGCGTCTTCATGATCCACAAAATATTTCGGACAGACTTTCCCTGTCACATCATAATGCCGAATCACATCCTCTTCAGTCAGACCAAATTTCATGCACAGCCATGCAGTGAGCTGGACAAGAGACTTGTAAGTCTCATCTGTAAAATTCCCGCTCTCGTCGGGATGACAGCATTCGATCGATACGGTATCAAAATTCCTCTCATTGGACGCATAGGCAACCTCCCATGTAGGAACGCACTGTATGATCTCTCCGTCCAGTCCGATGATGAAATTGCTGCTTGCCTCCGTTGTATGCGTATACTGCAGATCATTAAAATAGTCCCTGTTATCCTGCGCTGTGCTCCCTGGATTTGCCGTATAGTGGATCACAATGCCATTGATTCTCTCTGTCCCGATTCCCGGTCTGGAATATGCGTTGACATCAAGGAGCTGGACATCGATCTCCGGCTCTGAAGCATCCACATCGAGATTCCTCCGCCCGCCGGATACACAGGAATAAATGCCCAGGATCACTGTGAGCACGATCAAAACAAGCGCTCCAACTCCAATATACATTGCCCGGCGATCCGTTTTTTTTCTTCTTTTCTTTCTTCCGCTCCGTCCTGTTGTCATTCGTATCCCTCAATTTCTGCTTTCAGCTTTTTTAATCATAACATACATTTTATAAAGGTTTGTGAAAACTTTCTTATGAAATTATAAAACAGAAGAACAAAACGGCTGCACTGGCTTTCGATGCCTGTGCAGCCGCACTTCAAAGTCCCTGAAGAACCCTTTCGTCTCTTATCATCATTCTTACTCGTCAACGCTGTAGTTCGGTGCCTCTTTCGTGATATGGATATCATGCGGATGGCTCTCTCTGAGCGATGCGGCAGAGATCTTCACGAACTGCCCGTTTTCTTTCAGCTCCTCGATCGTAGACGTACCACAGTATCCCATTCCTGAGCGCAGACCGCCCATCAGCTGGAAGACAGTATCCTCAACGGTCCCCTTGTAGGCAACACGGCCCTCAACACCTTCCGGCACAAGTTTCTTTGCGTTTTCCTGGAAATAGCGGTCCTTGCTTCCGTTTTCCATCGCTGAGATGGATCCCATACCGCGGTACACCTTGTATTTTCTTCCCTGATAGAGTTCAAATGTTCCCGGGCTTTCGTCACAGCCCGCAAAAATACTTCCCATCATACACACATTTGCACCCGCCGCGATCGCCTTTGTCATATCTCCTGAGTACTTGATACCTCCGTCTGCAATGATCGGGACTCCATGCTCTTTTGCCACTTGATAACAATTCATGACTGCCGTGATCTGAGGCACGCCGATCCCCGCAACAACTCGAGTCGTACAGATAGACCCCGGCCCAATTCCGACTTTAACCGCATCTACACCTGCTTCAATCAGCGCTTTCGTCGCCTCGCCTGTTGCAACGTTTCCTGCAATAATCTGGAGATCCGGGAATCTCTCTTTCACCATTCTCACCGTGCGCAGCACGTTTGCGGAATGACCGTGAGCGGAATCCATCACAACAACGTCCACTTTTGCATTCACCAGAGCTTCCACACGCTCCAGGCAGTTTGCTGTAATACCGATCGCCGCTCCGCAGAGGAGACGTCCCTGAGAGTCTTTTGCGGACAGTGGATATTTGATCTGTTTCTCAATATCCTTTATCGTGATAAGTCCCTTCAGGTTCCCTTCGTCATCTACGATCGGAAGCTTTTCCTTTCTCGCCTTCGCAAGGATCTTCTTCGCCTCTTCCAGAGTGATCCCTTCCTTTGCCGTGATGAGACCTTCCGAAGTCATGGATTCTTTGATTTTCTTAGAGAAGTCTTCCTCAAATTTCAGATCACGGTTCGTGATGATACCGACAAGTTTGCGTCCTTCCGTGATCGGCACTCCGGAAATGCGGAACTTTGCCATCAGATTATTTGCGTCTTCCAGTGTATGCTCCGGTGAAAGGTAGAAAGGATCTGTGATGACGCCATTCTCTGATCTTTTTACCTTGTCAACCTCTTCTGCCTGCTGCTCGATGGACATGTTTTTATGGATGATACCGATCCCACCCTGGCGCGCCATCGCGATCGCCATGCGATGCTCTGTTACCGTATCCATTCCGGCACTCATCATCGGGATATTGAGCTTGATCTTTTTTGTCAGATAGGTGGAAAGATCTACCTGATTTGGAATCACCTCAGAATATGCAGGGACAAGCAAAACATCATCAAATGTAATCCCTTCGCCAATAATTTTCGCCATTGCCTATCTACCTCTCTTTCTTAGAATCCACTTATGTAAACGTATTATCTGATATACTACATAAATTCATGTCAGATGTCAAGAGTTTCACAGCCCTGCTGCGGGATGAAAGGTTGATTTATTTTTAATTTTATTATTAAGCTGTGCTTATAGATCAGACTCTGTTTTTTAGTACAATTACTATTGTCATAAATACCGGAAGTGACAAAAAGTACGTTCCGGAATTGTAAGCGGTCGCCAGGGACTCGGATAAGCCCGGGCTTTGGCTCGTCAGTGTCACAAAAAAGGGTATGCACGATTTCTGAACTGCATACCCTTTTTCTTATGATCTGGATTCTGTCAAAATCCGTTTATGCTGATTACATCATTGCCGGATTTGCTGCCGGTACCGGTGTATCTTCTTTGATCGTGGATACGACCGCCTCCGTTGTCAGCAATGTAGCCGCAACACTTGTCGCGTTCTGGAGAGCGCTTCTTGTAACCTTTGCAGGATCAAGGATTCCGTTCTCAACCATATCCACATATTCCTCTTTATAAGCATCAAAGCCTGTTCCCGGCTCGGACTCTCTTACTTTGTTGACGATCACGGCACCCTCAAGTCCCGCATTTGCAGCGATCTGATACAGCGGAGCCTCAAGTGCCTTGAGAATAATCTTCGCACCTGTCTTCTCATCGCCTTCCAGATCTTCAGCAAGTTTTGCAACTTCTTTTGCAGCATGAATATATGCGGAACCGCCTCCTGCGATGATACCTTCTTCAACAGCTGCTCGCGTAGCGTTCAGAGCGTCCTCCATGCGGAGTTTCGCCTCTTTCATCTCGGTCTCTGTAGCCGCGCCAACACGAATGACTGCTACGCCGCCTGCCAGTTTGGCGAGTCTCTCCTGAAGTTTCTCTCTGTCAAAATCAGATGTTGTCTCTTCGATTGCCTTTTTGATCTGAGCAACTCTGTCTGCAATAGCAGCTTTATCGCCGCATCCATCAACGATGACTGTGTTCTCTTTCTGGATCTTAACAGATTTTGCACGTCCGAGCTGATCCATTGTTGTCTCTTTGAGATCCAGTCCCAGCTCTTCGGAAATCACCTGTCCCCCTGTCAGAATAGCGATATCCTGAAGCATCTCTTTTCTTCTGTCGCCGTATCCCGGTGCTTTTACAGCCGCTACGTTGAACGTGCCGCGCAGTTTATTGACGATCAGTGTTGTAAGAGCTTCCCCCTCTACATCCTCTGCGATGATCAGCAGCCTTGCTCCTGACTGTACGATCTGCTCAAGGAGCGGAAGGATATCCTGAATATTGGAAATTTTCTTATCTGTGATCAGAATATATGGATCTTCCAGATTTGCCTCCATCTTCTCCATATCCGTTGCCATGTATGCCGAAATATATCCGCGGTCGAACTGCATACCTTCTACCAGATCCAGCTCTGTCTGCATTGTCTTTGACTCTTCGATGGTAATAACGCCGTCGTTGGATACCTTCTCCATCGCATCTGCTACCATCTCGCCGACACTCTCATCCCCGGAAGAAACAGCCGCGACTCTGGCGATCTGCTCTTTTCCTTTTACCTTGCTGCTCATTGCCTGGATCGCTTCTACAGCTTTATCTGTAGCTTTCTTCATACCCTTTCTCAGCACGATCGGGTTTGCTCCTGCTTCCAGGTTCTTCATTCCCTCATGCACCATAGCCTGAGCCAGTACTGTAGCTGTTGTTGTACCATCACCAGCGACATCGTTTGTCTTGGAAGCAACTTCTCTGATGAGCTGTGCTCCCATATTTTCAAATCCGTTCTCAAGCTCAATCTCTTTCGCGATTGTCACACCATCGTTTGTGATAAGCGGAGCTCCGAATGATTTGTCAAGTACAACGTTTCTTCCTTTCGGCCCAAGAGTTACCTTTACTGTATCTGCCAGCTGATCTACACCTTTCTCAAGTGCTGCTCTGGCTTCTGTTCCGTATTTGATTTCCTTTGCCATTTTAAGCATCTCCTTCTATAAAATATTATTCTGTTATTCTGTCTTTTCCTATTTACCGTATCGGCTAAAGCACTAGGCTCGAAAAAACCTCGCCAAGTGCTGTATCCTTCGGATACTGATGATACGACTCACATCCGTTCGCCGTATCGGCTAAAACACTAGGCTCGAAAAAACCTCGCCAAGTGTTTTATGCCTCGACGATTGCGAGGATATCGCTCTGTTTTACGATGATGTACTCTTCCCCGTCAAGTTCTACGTCTGTTCCGGCGTATTTGGAGTAGATCACCTTATCCCCTTCTTTCACCTGCATAACTACTTCTTTTCCATCTATATTTCCGCCAGGTCCCACAGCGATAACTTCCGCTTCCTGCGGCTTTTCCTTTGCCTGTCCGGGTAAAACGATCCCGGATTTCGTGGTCTCTTCCGCTTCTAACTGCTTTAAAACAATCTTGTCACCTAATGGTACTAACTTCATTGTAATTCCTCCTTACTTGACCTTATTAGCACTCATTTGAGTCGAGTGCTAAACCTCACGAATATAAAATAGCACTCCCCGGACTGTTTGTCAACCTAGTTTAAACTTTTTTTATAAAGATTGGTAACAGTTCAGAGATGGCGCCTGGAGACGAGCAGCAACCATCCTGTTCAAAGAATAAACAAACGGGCTTCCGCACATGCAGAACACCCGTCACGACCAACTTCTCCAGGCTCCCCTGATTCTCAGAGTCTCTTTGTCATCCTTCGCCCCTCATATTCATTATAAAATCCGTTCTCGATCCGAAACTTCAGCAAATTCAGATCTTCAGAGCAATATCTCTCTTTCACGACTCCTGTACAGTAGAGGAGTTCAGACTTTGTCGATATATAACATCTGTACTTCGCGTCAAGCGATATGGCAGTGAGATCATCTTCCTTCAGTTCCAGATAAATGTAATCCTCTTCAAGATCATATTTATATACTCTGCATTTTCTCGTCGAATCATCAAATATTCCGTCCGCCGAGATTATCTTCTCCATCTTGAGATCAACTGGATTTCCCTCGTACATTTCCTCACTCCTGACTACATGCGCTCTTTCTTGATATGTTCAAGCTCAGTAAAGACATAATCGTTAAGGACTTTAATATAGGTTCCCTTCATTCCGGAGGATCTAGATTCAATCACACCTGCACTCTCAAACTTCCGCAGAGCGTTGACGATAACGGAACGGGTAATCCCTACCCGGTCTGCTACCTTGCTCGCCACAAGGATCCCCTCCGTACCGTCCAGCTCATCAAAAATATGTATGATTGCTTCCAGTTCGGAGAAGGAGAGGGTTCCTATTGCTGACTGTACGATATGCTCTTTTCTGGTCTCCTCTGCACTCTCCTCGTTTACAGAGCGCAGCATTTCCAGACCTACCACTGCTGTCCCATATTCGCTCAGGATAATATCATCAATGGAGTAAGAAGAGTCCTGTTTATAGATAAACAGAGTTCCCAGCCTTTCTCCCGCTATATCGATCGGAGTAACAATGGCCTGATATCCTGCCACCGCTTCCGGAGAAAATCCGAGCGTCTCAAGATTCACATTCTCCTTTGTCGACAGAATGCTGAGAAGCCTTTCGTTCAACATACTGTCAATATGAGATCCCACCGCTTCTGTGATCAGTTCATGGATCTCTTTCACCTTACTGCATTTCCCTACGCCGAGTATTTTCCCCTTCTTGCTGACCACCAGCACGTTGGAATCAAGAATGTCCGTCAGGACGGCGCAGATGTCGTTGAATACGACCTTGCTTGAATTATTGTTGTGCAGCAGCTTGTTGATTTTTCTGGTTTTATCCAATAGTTGTACGCTCATTATTTCCTCCGCATTCTACCATATACTTCCACCAATTGTGTACACAAATCGCAATAAAAAAATAGACAGAATAATATTATCACACAATTCTGGAAATATCAATGTAATTCCCCAATACTTTTCAAGCAACAGTTCAGCCATAAGAGATGGGCGGGACTGAACTGTCACCTTTTCACATTGCCATCTGACATAAAACCTGCCTGTTATTCATCTTTGGACGATTTATCCAGCGCCGTGACGTAACCGCACTCTTTATTCGCACACACAAGCCGGCTTCCTTTTTCTACCATATAGCTTCCGCATTCCGGGCACTTTTCCTTCGACGGTTTCTGCCAGGACATGAATTCACACTCCGGATTATTCTCGCATCCGTAATATTTTCTTCCCTTTTTCGTCTTCCGTATCACGATGTCTTTTCCGCAGACCGGACACGGCACTCCAATCTTCTCCAGATAGGGTTTCGTATTCCTGCACTCCGGAAATCCGGGACATGCAAGAAATTTTCCGTGAGGGCCGTACTTGATGACCATGTTTCGTCCACACTCCTCGCAGATTACATCCGTCACCTCGTCCTCAATCTTGACAGTCTCCAGTTCTTTCTCCGCTTTCTTCACAGCCTCCTCAAGGTCCGGATAGAAGTTTCTGATCACTTCCTTCCATTCCACCTTGCCCTCTTCGACCATATCGAGAAGCCCTTCCATGTTCGCAGTGAAATTCACATCCACAATACTCGGGAAAGACTGTTTCATCATATTGTTCACAACCTCGCCGATCTCGGTGAGATAGAGATTCTTTCCTTCCTTCGTGATGTATCTTCTTCCAAGGATGATCGCGATGGTGGGGGCATAGGTACTCGGACGTCCGATCCCCTGCTCTTCCAGAGTCTTGACCAGTGAAGCCTCTGTATAATGAGCCGGCGGCTGTGTGAAGTGCTGTTTCGGATCGAACTCTTCTCTGGTGAGAACAGAATCCAGACTGAGATTTCCTACCAGTACATTGCTCTCTTCCTTCTCTTCGTCCGCTTCCGTATATACAGACCGAAAGCCGTCGAAGGCCACTTTGGCAGTGGAAACAGTGAAACAGTACTGATCTGCGCCGATCTTCACAGAAATTGTCTCATAGCGCGCCGGCTGCATGCGGCTTGCCACGAACCTCTTCCAGATAAGCTGATAGAGCCGGAACTGATCTCTTGTAAGAGAATCTTTCAGCGCGGACGGTGTCCTGCTGATATCGGTAGGACGGATTGCCTCGTGGGCATCCTGTATCTTTTTTCCTGTATTCTTTGAACCGTTTCCTTCCGCAACATACTCTTTTCCATAGACGGAACCGATGTAATCTCGGGCAGAAGCATCCGCTTCATCCGAGATCCTGGTAGAATCGGTACGCAGGTATGTGATCACACCCACTGTGCCGTTCCCCTTGATATCGATTCCCTCATAGAGCTGCTGAGCAATACGCATTGTTTTCTGTGTTCCAAAGTTCAGCGCCTTCGACGCCTCCTGCTGAAGCGTACTCGTGGTAAACGGCAGAGGCGCTCTGCGGATCCTCTCACTCTTTTTTATATCTGTGATCTTAAATTCTGCATTTTCCACCACACCGAGAATCTGATCCAGTTCTCCCTTTGTGTGGATCGTCATCTTCTTTTTATCTGTCCCGTAGAATTTTGCGATCAGGGGACGTCTCTCTCCCTTGACTTTCAGAACCGCATCCAGCGTCCAGTACTCTTCCGGGATAAACGCATTGATCTCGTCCTCGCGGTCCGCGACCAGGCGCAGCGCGACGGACTGAACTCGTCCTGCACTCAGCCCTCTCTTGACCTTTGCCCAGAGAAGTGGGCTGATCATATATCCGACCATACGATCCAGGACACGTCTCGCCTGCTGTGCATCCACCAGGTTCATGTCGATATCCCGGGGTGCCTTCAGAGAGGCTTTCACTGCATTTTTTGTGATCTCGTTAAATGTGATCCTCCTCATCTTCTTTTCGTCAAGCTTTAACGCTGCAGCAAGATGCCAGGAGATCGCTTCTCCTTCCCGGTCAGGGTCGGTTGCAAGATAGACTCGGTCAGACTTTTTCACTTCTTTTCTGAGGCTGGCCAGGATCTCCCCCTTACCGCGGATCGTGATATATTTCGGCTCATAATCGTGCTCTATGTCGATGCCAAGCTGGCTTTTCGGCAGATCGCGCACATGCCCCTGAGATGCCGCAACCGTATAGCTGCTGCCAAGAAATTTTTTTATCGTCTTCACCTTAGCTGGTGACTCCACAATGACAAGATAGTGTGCCATAAGACCTGACTCCCTCCATCCGGCTGGTTTTCCGCCTTCTATTTTGCTTTTACATAATAATTCTTCGAAATTTCTCTGATGTATCCCTTCAATTCCAATGAGACCAGGACATTGAGCAGCTCCCCTGCACTCAGCTTCGTTTCCTCCACAAGCCAGTCTACATTCTTCGGATACAAGCCGAGACAACTATACACCAAATTTTCTGTAGTTTCAAGCATTTTTTTGTTTTTGTCCTCTTTTCCCACCTGTCTGAAGACAGTGAAATTCCATTCATCCAAAAGTCTTTCCGGATCCAGGAGCACGCCCGCTCCCTGCTGGATCAGCCTGTTGCATCCGGTACTCAGCTCGCTGTTTACCGGCCCCGGAAGCGCATAGACATCCCTCCCCTGTTCCAGAGCCAGATCGGCAGTGATCAGTGATCCGCTCTTTTCCCTCGCCTCCATGACAAGAACCGCGTCCGACAGACCACTGATGATCCGGTTCCTGGGTGGAAAATTCTGGGGCAGAGGAGGCGTACCTGGTGGATATTCCGACAGGATCCCTCCACCCTGGTTCAGGATATCCACATACAGTCCGATATGTTCTCTCGGGTAGCAGACATCAGTCCCGCTTCCGAGCACCGCGAAAGTACGTCCACCGCCCAGCAGAGCTCCCCGCTGCCCCATGCCGTCGATCCCCCGGGCGAGACCGCTGATGATCTCAATCCCATGTTCTCCCAGCGTTTTTCCGAATTCTACTGCATACTTTTCCCCGTAAGGGGTACATCTTCTCGCGCCGACGATTGCGGCTTTTCTTGAATTTCGATCTGGCAGTTCTCCTTTGACATAGAGCGCGTAAGGGAAGTCCTGGAGTTCCAGAAGTCTGGGCGGATACTCTTCTGCAAAAAACGGAATGAATCGTATTCCCTTCACACACATCCTTTCATACTCTTCCCCGGGATCTTTTTCTTTTTGTGCATGTCTAATTGTATTTTTCTCTGTTTCCGTTAAGAACCGAATCTCCGAAATCTCTGTTTCTTCTATATAATAAACATTCTCTGCCGTTTTCATGTGCTGCCGCAGGAGGCATTTTTTCCTAGACGAGATCCCCAGACCTGCAAGCCAGAATTCGTATTTCATTTCCATTTTTTTCTCATCTTTCACCATGCCTGCTGCCTCCCCCAGTATTTTCTGTCCACCATCCGGTATCCAATCGCCTCTCCGAGATGTTCCTCCCTGATCTTTTCCTCACCGGCAAGATCAGCAACTGTTCTCGCTACCCGCAGTATCCTGTGGTAAGATCTGGCGCTCATTTTCATCACTGTAAATGCGGTTTCCATCAGTTTTCTTCCTTTCTGATCAAGCTCACAGTATTTTTTCAGATCCTCTCCCGTAAGCATGGAGTTTGTCCGGATCTCCCCGGTATATCTCTGAGTCTGGACCTCTCTTGCCCTGCACACTCTGCTCCGTATCGCCCCGGAGCTTTCCGCTTTCCCACATCCTGTCAGATCCTCAAATCCGATCCTGGAGGATTCGGCACAGAGATCGATCCGGTCGAGGAAAGCCTGACTGATCCTTCCGATATAAGCCTGTATCTGAGCCGGCGTGCAGGTGCATCTCTCCATATCCGGATAGCATCCACAGGGGCAGGGGTTCATCGCAGCCACCAGCATGAAGTCTGCCGGGAAGCTGTAGTTCCCGTACGTCCTGGAAAGCTGGATTGAGCGGCTCTCCAGGGGCTGACGCAGTACTTCCAGCACCCCTTTTCTGAACTCCGGGAGTTCATCAAGAAACAGGACGCCTCCGTGCGCAAGACTGATCTCTCCCGGCCGGGGAATCAGTCCTCCGCCGATCAGCGCCGCCTTTGTCGCCGTATGGTGCACACTGCGGAACGGCCTGCGACGGATCAGCGGTTCTTTTTCATCCAGCATCCCCACTACACTGTATATCTTTGTAATCTCTATGCTCTCCTCTTCTGTGAGAGGCGGCAGGATTCCCGCAATGCATTTTGCGGTCATGGTCTTCCCGCTGCCCGGAGGGCCGATCATGAGAAGGTTGTGCCCGCCCGCAACTGCCAGTTCCGCAGCTCTGCGCACATTCTCCTGGCCTCTCACCTGTGAAAAATCATTTTCTTCCAAAGTTATCTGTCTTACGTCCTTCTCTCTTTTTGGGCAGAAACTGATCTCTTTTCTCCTGTTCAAGAAGTCCACTGTTTCACGAAGATCCCGTACTCCTGCAATCTTCATCCCATCCACCAGGGCTGCCTCTCTGGCATTTTCTGACGGAACGATACAGCACCTGATCCCGGCTGTTTTTGCCTCCATAACTATCGGCAGGATCCCCGGCACTTTTCTCACCTGTCCATCCAGGCTCAGCTCTCCGATGAGCAAAGCATCTTTCACACGGGCAGCGTCTATCTCCCCCAGAGACACGAGGATCGCCGCCGCGATAGGCAGATCAAATGACGCCCCTCTCTTTCTCATTGTCGCCGGAGACAGGTTGATCACTGTCCTCTTTGCAGGAAAGCTGTAACCCGAATTGCGGATAGCCGTCCTCACGCGTTCCGACGCCTCTTTTACCTCTGATGACAGATAGCCCACCATGTGGAAAACAGGAAGTCCGTTGCTTACATCCGCCTCCACCCGGACAAGTTCCACCCGAAGTCCCTCCATAGCTCCGGATATGACTGTACTGAAACTCATTCGCATTCTCCTTTCTTAAAGAATCCCTGTAGTTTCACCATAAAACACCACAAATATTTACATATGTCTCCTCACGGACACTGTAAACCTTAACTGAAAAATTTGGCTGAATCAGCCGGAAATGATCTCCGGAGATGATCTCTCCAGGAATGTAAAACTATAATAGAACTTCTCCAACCATCCTGTCAATGGATTTTTCCACATCCACGACACATTCCGTTTCCCAGGTCCTTCGTCCTCTTTTTGATTGGAAAAGCACAATCCGGTCTGTTTTTTCATAAACTATACTAAATGTGCTAAGAGGTGCCGTCTTGAGATCATTTCCCAGTCCTCTCACCCCTGCGGAAGAGAAGTATTACATCCAGAAATACACGGAAGGAGACCTCGAGGCAAAACACATTCTTATCGAGCGGAATCTCCGTCTCGTCGCCCATGTCCTGAAAAAATATCAGAATCTTGATGAAGATCCCGAAGACCTTCTGTCTATCGGAACAATCGGACTGATCAAAGCCGTTGTCACTTTTAATCCGGAGAAGGGTAACCGGCTTGCCGCCTACGCCTCACGATGTGTGGAAAAAGCGACCCCCTCGTTTTGGCTCCATTTTGCAATAAAGCCGGGAATCAGAACCCTTTTTCTGATTCATGGAAAATATGGCGGTCATTTGATAATCTTCATATTCTGTACCGTTCCCAAAATCATATAAACATATATGCTGTTATCTACATACATTCTGCACTGTTCCGTCTCCCGTCACGCTGTACGACAGCAGAACGGCACAACCTGCTTTACACCAGTCCGAGCCAGTTACATACAGTACCTGAAAAGATACGCTATTATCGTCATAAACATCTGTTACATCAACAGGATGTGGCAAATGCACTGAACATGGATCGAACCGTATATCAATCCTGTGAGTATGACAGTCGCGAATACTATTCTTTGGAAACACTTGAAAAACTGGCTGAATTCTATCATATCCCTGCTGAAAACCTGATGGATGAATATCATATTTTTCTGTACCATGAACCCGGTATACAAATAAAGAAATTCCGAAAACAGCATGGTTACACCCAGGAACAATTCGCCCGTATATTAAATGTATGGAAAAATACAGTCCGTGCATGGGAAAAGGGATATAAGAGGATATCAAGAGAACACTTTGACCAATTCATGAAATTAAAGAAAAATATCTAGTTTCTTCTATTATATATACAACCCCTGTT
>DWUT01000138.1 GCA_019120615.1 Candidatus Mediterraneibacter norfolkensis | reverse complement strand
TGTACTTTTTCCCCTTGAAATGTCTGTACACTTCTCCTGCTTTCGGTTTTCTTCGATTCATGAGATGGCTTCCTTTCAATTTTTTTAATAGAGCTTTGCTCCGATCAGTTTGGGACGGAACCCCTTCTTCTCCAGTGCGTCCAGGATCCTGTTCTTATGTTCTGTGCCGAAGGCCTCCATTGTGATACGCAGTTCCACCGCCGCATTCCTGTTGGTACTGACAAACTGATTGTGCTCCAGCTTGATGACATTGCCCTGCTCGTTTGCGATAGTCTGGGCCACCTGCACCAGCTCACCCGGCTTATCCGGAAGAAGAACGGATACAGAGAAAATACGATCTCTCTGGATCAGTCCGTGCTGTACAATGGAGGACATGGTGATCACATCCATGTTTCCGCCGCTTAACAGGCATACCACCTTTTTCCCTCTGCAGTCGAGCTGCTTTAAGGCAGCGACAGAGAGAAGACCGGAATTCTCCACGATCATCTTGTGGTTCTCCACCATATCCAGAAAGGCTCCGATCAGCTCGTCATCCTCTACCAGCAGTATGTCGTCCACATTTTCCTGTACATACGGAAGGATCTTGTCTCCCACCGCCTTAACCGCTGTACCGTCTGCGATAGTGTTGGCGCTCTCCAGCTCAACCACTTCCCCCGCGTTCAGCGCCGCGGTCATGCTCGCCGCCTCCGCAGGCTCTACACCAATGACCCTGATCTTCGGATTCAGCATCTTTGCCAGCGTTGCGACTCCCGTGATCAGTCCGCCTCCGCCCACCGGCACAAGGATATAGTCCACCGTCGGCAGCTCCTGGACGATCTCCATGGCGATGGTTCCCTGTCCGGTCGCCACATCCAGGTCGTTAAAGGGATGAACAAACGTGTATCCGTTCTTTTCAGCCAGTTCGCAGGCATATTCATATGCGTCGTCGTATACGTCCCCGTACAGCACCACATCCGCGCCGTAGCTCTTGGTCCGGTTCACCTTGATCAGCGGCGTCACTGTAGGCATCACGATGGTCGCCTTGCAGCCGAATTTCTTTGCGGCGAACGCAACACCCTGGGCATGGTTTCCCGCAGAGGCTGTGATCAGCCCCCTCTCCCTCTCCGCTTCAGTCAGTGTGCTGATCTTATAGTATGCCCCGCGTATCTTGTAAGCGCCGGTGTGCTGCATATTCTCTGGTTTCAGATAGACCTTCCCGCCGGACTGTTCGCTCAGAAAATCACTGTAGATCAGTTTCGTCGGATTGGTCACTTTCTTCACAAGTTCCGTAGCTTCCTCAAATTTTTCCAGTGTCAGCATTCTTATTCATCCTCTCTGTAAAATAGTGCGTTAACAAATTCATCTGAATCAAACTTCTGCAGGTCGTCAATGGACTCTCCCACGCCGATATATTTCACCGGGATCCCCAGTTCCGCCTGAATCGCAACCGCGATACCGCCTTTCGCCGTCCCATCCATCTTCGTAAGGATCACTCCTGTGATGTCTGCCACTTCGTTGAATTCTCTCGCCTGGGCGAGCGCATTCTGTCCCGTGGTGGCGTCCAGCACTACCAGTGTCTCCCGGAATGCCTCCGGGTACTCCCGATCGATCACGCGGTTGATCTTCTTTAACTCTTCCATCAGGTTTTTCTTATTGTGCAGTCTTCCCGCCGTATCGCACAGGAGCACATCCGCTTTCCTGGCTTTTGCGGCAGCCACCGCGTCATATACGACAGAGGCAGGATCTGCCCCCTCCTGGCCGCCGATCATATCGACGCCGGCACGGTTCGCCCACTCCCTCAACTGCTCTCCAGCGGCCGCCCGGAAGGTATCTGCCGCCGCCAGGATCACTCTCTTGTTCTGAGCCCGCAGTTTCCCGGCAAGCTTCCCGATCGTCGTTGTCTTCCCCACCCCGTTTACTCCGATCACGAACACTACGGACGTCCGGTTCTCAAACTCATAGGCGGTCTCTCCCACATCCATCTGCTCCCTGATGCTGTCAATCAGGAGCTGACGGCACGCATAAGGTTCTTTGATATGCTGTTCTCGCACTTTTTCCTTCAGATCCTCCAGGATATTCTCAGTTGCGCGGACTCCCAGATCACCCATGATCAGAATCTCTTCCAGTTCCTCGTAGAAGTCGTCGTCTATCTTTGAAAATCCGTGAAAAATACTGTCCATTCCGGACACGATATTGTCTCTGGTCTTCGTCAGGCCCGAGACAAGCCGCTTAAAAAAGCCCTGCTTTTCTGCCATGCTCTCTTCCTCCTGTAAACGATTCTTTTCTCATTAGTCATCATCTCATCATTTGTCCAGCTCATCTTCAAGAAGATCCACTGAGACAAGAGTGGAAACTCCTTTTTCCTGCATCGTGATACCGTACAGCCTGTCAGCCGCCGCCATGGTGCCCCGGCGGTGAGTGATGACAATAAACTGGGTATTCTCCGTCAGCTTGTGCAGATACTGCGCAAACCGGGTCACGTTGTTGTCATCCAGCGCCGCCTCAATCTCATCGAGGAGACAGAAGGGCGACGGTTTCAGATTCTGGATCGCAAACAGCAGAGAAATAGCTGTGAGCGCCTTCTCCCCTCCTGAGAGCTGCATCATATTCTGCAGCTTCTTTCCGGGCGGCTGGGCGATGATCCGGATCCCGGCCTCAAGGATATCCTCGTCCTCCATCAGTTCCAGGGTGCCTTTTCCGCCGCCGAAGAGCTGGCGGAACACATCATTGAATTCCTTTGCGATCCTTGCGAACTGCTCGGAAAACTGTCTGCGCATGGCCTCATCCAGCTCAGCGATGATCTGGACAAGGGAGGCTTCCGCCTCCACCAGGTCGTCGTGCTGCCCTTTGAGGAACGTATATCTCTCAGACACATTTTTGAAATCCTCTATGGCGTTCACATTCACTGTCCCAAGCCTGCGTATGTCGGTTTTCAGTGTCTGGATCTGTCTCTTCATAAACGCCAGGTCTGTCAGGTTCGGATCCCGCAGTTCCATGGCGCGGTTATAAGTGAGCTCGTATTCTTCCCACATATAATTCATCTGTTTCTCCGAGGCATCTTCGTAGGACTCTCTCTGGCTGTTCAGACGGAAACACTCCTTGTCCAGAGCCGAGATATGCTTTGAAAGTTCTTCCCTCATCCGCAGAAAATCCTTGTGCTTCTGGTTCAGTTCTTCCTTCTTCTTTGTCTGCTCCTGAATCTCTTCATTGATCTCGCCGAAAAGTTCCTTCGAATCCTCTATCGTTTTCCTGAGTTCCGTGATCTTCTCTTCTTTTTCCCGAATCTCCTCCGACGCATTTCCACGGTTTACATCCAGCTCTCTTAATTCCTCTTCAAACTTCTCCGTCTCCTCGTCAATACGGGAGATGTTTTCCAGGATGAACGTATTCTGCTGTTCCAGTGCGGCAAGGGCCAGATGAACCTCCTCAGAATTTCTGAGCTGCGCGCTTTCCTGTTCCCTCTCTTTCTCCAGCTGACTCTGGAGCGCCTCGATCTTCTCATTGAGCTCCTGCTCCAGATTTTCCGAAGTTTCCAGCTCCATCTGGATGGAATCCTCATTTTCCGCGATCTCGTCAAGCTGTTTTGCAAGGGACTCCTGCTCTGTCCGGTAGGCGTCACATCTCTGTGTCGCCTCCATCTGTCTTACCTGGGTCTGCTCCACGTTCATCTTCGCTGTATTTTCCAGGACGGATGCCTTTCTGAGATCCTGCTGGATCGCATCGATCTCATTGTAGCATGCGGCGCGCCGGCTTTTCACCTGATTGACTGACTGCTCCATCTCGTCCATGTCTTTCTTTAACATGGCTACCGTCTTCTCAAACTCCTCAATCTCGCGCCTCCTGCTCAGAAGGTTGCTGGAGTTCTTAAAGGCCCCTCCTGTCATGGAGCCGCCCGGATTGATCAGCTCCCCTTCCAGTGTGACCAGACGGAGAGACTGCCTGTATTTCCTAGCAATGGCGATCCCATGATCGATGTGATCCACCACAATGGTCCGTCCAAGCAGTTGTTCAGAAAGCCCTTCAAAACGTTTCTCTACATGGACCAGCTTATCCGCCGTTCCGACCACGCCTGGCTCTTTCAATGCCTCCGGATTTCGTATCCCTCCGCTCCCGTGCATGCTGGTGAGGGGAAGGAATGTCGCCCGTCCGAATTTGTTCTTTTTCAGGAAGGCGATCATCCGTTTCGCCGTCTCTTCATTGTCTGTGACGATGTTCTGGATGCTCCCGCCCAGTGCGGTCTCGATGGCGATCTCATACTCTTTGTCCACCTTGATGATATCGGCTACCACGCCGATCAGACCTTTCTCGCGGTCCCGGTTTGCCATAACTTTTCGGATACTGTTCCCGTACCCGTCGTATCTCTCGGTAATATTTTTCAGAGATTCCAGTCTGGAGGACTCTCTGTGGTATGCGGTCTGGCCTATCCTTAACTTTTCCTGCTTCTCTGAGAGTTCTTTCTGGAGACCGCTGATCTCCTGTTCATTAGCTGCGACTTTCGCGTTATATCCCCGAATCTCTTCCCTTACTTTCCTTAGCTCCTCTTCATACTCTGCAAGTGCGGTGCTGTGCTTTTCCGCCTCGGCGGAAACTTCCAGGATATTCCTTGCAAGAACAGCCTTTCTGGAAGCGATCTGGTCTTTGGTCGTGTCATAATGCTGGATCTTCGCCTTTGTGGAAGCCCGGTTTCCGAGCAGATCCATAATCTCCTGCTTGCCTTCCTCGATCCTCGCACTGTGCTCTGCGATCTGGCTCTGCGTCTCAATCAGGAGACGTTTCGCCTCCTCGTCCCTGGCTGACGCCTGGGAGAGTTTTTCTTTTATTTCCCTGCGCTCTTTTTCAAGAGCTTCTCTCTGCTCCTGCCGTGTGTCGATCTCCACACGGATCGCGCTCAGACGGTTATCGTAATGCTCGTCATTCATCCGCGCCGTGTTGATCTGCTCCTTGAGGACATTGATCTGTCCCTCCAGCTGCTGTTTTAACAGATTAGTCTCATTGAGCTGGTTCCTTGCCGTCTCAATGGCGTGGTCGATCCCTTCGACTTCTTCCTCGATGGCCTCGTACTCTGCCTTCATCTTTTCGTGACGCTGGTTTGACTCTTCCATCTCCGCCGCCGCATTATCGTATTTCTCACCGACTTCCCTGATCCGTTCACGGAGCCGTTCTTCCTCCAGAAGGAACATATTGATGTCAAAGGTCTTCAGTTCCTCCTTCTTCTTCAGGTACTCCCTTGCGGTCTCAGACTGTTTCTCCAGAGGCCCGAGCTGCTTTTCCAGTTCCTTTAATATATCGTTGACGCGGGTCAGGTTCATCCGCTCTTCTTCCAGCTTCTTCACAGACAGGTTCTTGCGTCTCTTGAACTTGACGATGCCCGCCGCCTCATCAAAGAGTTCTCTTCTCTCCTCCGGCTTTCCGCTCAGGATCTTGTCGATCTGTCCCTGTCCGATAATGGAGTATCCCTCTTTTCCGATCCCCGTATCATAGAACATCTCATTGATATCCTTCAGCCTGCACGCAGCGCCGTTGATGAGATACTCGCTCTCCCCGGACCGGTACAGCTTTCTTGTCACGGTAACCTCCTCATACTCGACAGGGAGCTTGTGATCCGAATTGTCCAGCGTAATGGCAACGGACGCGTAGCTCAAAGGGCGCCGGTTCTCCGTGCCGGAAAAAATGACGTCCTGCATGGTACCGCCCCGGAGCTGCTTGACACGCTGCTCTCCCAGCACCCAGCGTACCGCGTCCGCAACGTTGCTTTTACCGCTCCCGTTAGGTCCAACAATCCCGGTGATGCCGTTGTGAAAATCAAATTTTATCTTGTTTGCAAAGGACTTGAACCCCTGCACTTCAATGCTCTTTAAATACATATGACACCCGCTTATTTCTGTGCGCGCAGCTTCAGGATCGCTTCATAGGCAGCCTGCTGCTCCGCCGCTTTTTTTGTCCGTCCCTGACCGGCTCCGCAGACCTCTCCACCGATCAGCACTTCCACGGAAAAAGATTTGTTATGGTCAGGTCCTTTCTCCCCTACAAGGCGGTATAAGATCTCCCTGTTCCTGTCCGCCTGTACCATTTCCTGTAAGATAGTTTTACTATCATAAAAGAGTTTTTTATCCTCCAGATCCGTCAGCACAAAGCGATGGATAAACTCTTTTGCACTAGTAAAACCACCGTCCAGGTAGATCGCGCCGATCAGCGCTTCCATAGCGTCCGATGTGATGGAATCCCTCTTTCTTCCTCCGGTCGCCTCCTCGCCTTTTCCCAAGAGCAGATAATCCCCCAGCCCGATATCCCTGGCACACATTGCCAGAGACGGCTCACAGACCATGCTCGCCCGTGTCTTTGTCAGCTCACCCTCAGAGACTTTGGGTGATTCCCGGAAGAGGAACTCACTGGAGACAAGTTCCAGGACCGCATCCCCCAGAAATTCAAGGCGCTCATTACATCTGTATTTTTCCAGATGTCTCTCATTTGTATAGGAACTGTGCATCATCGCCGTCTTTAGAAGAGAAAAGTCATGAAAGTCATATCCGATCTTTTTCTCAAGTTCTCTTAATTTTTTTTCCATAATCTGTATTCTTCCTTCAGCATTCCTTCAATAATAATCTTAATAGTCCTGTCAGAACAGGGGTTCCTCTGTAAAAGGAAAAAGCCCGGAAGGGCTTTTTCCTTTTTCTTATCACTTATTAATCTACAGCCTTCTTGATCTGGTCCACCGCATCCTGTACAGTCACGATTTTCTCCGCCTCGTCGTTGTCGATCTCGATATCAAACTCTTCCTCGATCCCCATGATGATCTGGAAAATATCCAGGGAATCCGCTCCCAGATCGTCCACAAACGTGGTCTCCGGTTTGATCTCGTCTTTCTGAACATTCAATACATCCGCGATGATATCCTGTAATTTTTCAAATTCCATACTTAAAACCTCCTACACATTCTTTTCTTTTTCTTCCTGTGACGTCTGGATTGCCTCTCGTATCTTCTCATTGATCCTCTGCTCTTTAAATGTGACGCACTGGATGATTGAATTGCACACTTCTCTGGATTTTGAGCTCCCGTGTGTCTTGACTACCAGACCGTTCAGTCCAAGGAGTGGTGCCCCGCCGTACTCGCCGGCGTCGAAGTCTTTCATCGTCGCCTTGAGAGCCGGCTTGACGAGAAGTCCTCCGATCTTACTGCGAAGGCTTGTCATCATTCCGCTCTTAATCTTCTTTATAAGAGCGCCTCCCACTCCCTCATAGAGTTTCAGGATCACATTTCCTACAAACGCCTCGCAGACAATGACATCCGCAGCGCCATATGGAATTTCTCTTGCCTCCACGCTGCCGATGAAATTAATATCCCTACAGGCTTTGAGAAGCGGGAATGTCTCTTTCACAAGAGCGTTCCCCTTCTCTTCCTCCGCTCCGATATTCACGATACCGACAGTTGGATTCTTCTTCCCCATAACGCTTTCCATATAAATTGAGCCCATCTTGGCAAACTGCACAAGATGCGACGGTCTGGCATCCACATTCGCTCCGCAGTCGATCAGGAGGGAGAATCCCTTCAATGTCGGGAAAAGCGGCGCAAGCGGCGGTCTCTCCACGCCCTTGATTCTGCCGACCAGCACCTGTCCGCCCACAAGGACGGCACCTGTACTTCCCGCCGAGACAAAGGCATCCGCTTCCCCTTTCTTCACCATCTTCATCGCGACCACGATGGACGAATCCTTCTTTCCGCGGATCGCCTTCACCGGTGGTTCCGCAGTCTCTATAACTTCCGCTGCATTTACGATCTCGATCTGATTCTCCGGATAAGTGTACTTAGCCAGTTCAGTTTTCAGCTTTTCCTCCTGTCCGGTAAGCAGGATCCTGATATCTTTTCTGAGCCGGACAGCCTCGACGGCTCCTTTGACGATCTCCCCCGGAGCATTGTCTCCGCCCATGCCGTCCAGTGCAACCCGCGTAATTTCAGACATAACAATTCCTCCTAACACTACTGAAATTATTCTACTGGAAAACAGTGTAAAAATCAATATAAAATCTGGATTGTTTCCGCTTTCCGTAAACAGCGTCCGGCGGGAGGGATGAGGCTGCGGCAGCCCCGCTCTCGCCTGGGTTCTGCAGCAAAGGGGAACGATTGCAGAAGAATTCAGTATTCTATAGTGCGGGATTAGCTGAAATACACAGAAAAAGAGGATATCCGTTCAACCATTTTCCGGCTTTTCGGATATCCTCTTTCTGGAAATTCATTTTTCACATTTCTAATCAGTCAACGGAGATGATCTCACGCTTGTTGTATGCTCCGCAAGCTTTGCATACACGGTGAGGCATCATGAGTTCGCCGCACTTGCTGCATTTCACCAAGTTCGGTGCGCTCATCTTCCAGTTGGCTCTTCTCTTGTCTCTTCTTGCTTTAGAAGATTTATTCTTTGGACAGATTGACATAGGTTACACCTCCTTAAAATTCTTAAATAAGTCACGGACAACTGACATTCTCGGATCAAGTCCCGGATCTTCACAATCGCAGGACCCCGTATTCAGGTTCTGACCGCATATCCTGCACAGACCTTTACAGTCTTCCCTGCAGAGTATCTTCGTCGGCCAGCCTGACAAAATCTCATTATAGAGTAATTTGTCCACGTCAAGATGATATCCGTCAATAAAGTTTGATTCATCCAGTTCCTCTGTCAGTTCTGCGTCGGAGAGGCCTACGTCCACATGCTTTGTACAGTTCAGTACAAATTCCTGTCTGACATCGTCCAGGCACCTGTCACATGGAATAATGACAGTCAGTCTGGTCTCAGCCTTAATGAGCAGTTCTTTTCCCCTTATATGCTCCACACTCACATGAACCGGCTCTTTGCTGACAATAGGGTAGGTCCCGGATTTCAACCGGATCTCCTCCATCTCCAGCCGCACAGTCTCATCGACCGTCTTGTGCTGGTCTGACAAAACGTCTGATAGGTTGATCAACATAATTGTCTTCTCCTATTCATACCTTGACTATTATATCATGTTAAAAGCATTTGTCAACAACAAATTTCCGCGCTCTTTTCAAAGCAGTGGCCCCGGAAATCCGGGGCCTGTTCCTGTCTCTTATTTTTTTATGAGAGCCAGCGTCTCACGGGCAATCGCAAGCTCTTCGTTTGTCGGAATGACAAAGACTCGTACTTTTGATCCCGGTTTTGTGAGCTCTTTCTGAGTTCCTCTCAGTCCGGTGTTCACCTCTTTGTCGAAATTCACGCCGAGGTAATCCAGATAACTGCACACCTGCTCTCTTACATAATCGTCGTTCTCACCGATCCCCGCCGTGAACACGATATCGTCCACGCCGTTCATGGCTGCCACATAAGAGCCGATGTATTTTGCCACTCTGTAGGAGAAAACATCCATAGCGATCTTTGCTTTCTTATCCCCATTATTCATTGCGTCTGTCAGATCGCGGAAGTCACTGGAGAGTTCTCCGGAAAGGCCAAACACTCCGGATTTCTTGTTCAGCACGTCCATAACGCCTTCAATGTCAAGATTCTCTTTCTGTGCGATGAACTCCATGATCGCCGGATCAATATCTCCGGAACGGGTTCCCATCACAAGTCCCTCCAGAGGAGTCAGACCCATGGAAGTATCCACAGATTTTCCATTCATGACTGCGGTCACGCTGGATCCGTTTCCAAGGTGGCATACGATCGTCTTGAGATCTTCATAAGGTCTTCCCATCACCTCCGCGGCTTTTTTTGAAACATAACTGTGGCTTGTCCCGTGGAAACCATAGCGTCTCACCTTATATTTTTCGTAATATTCATACGGAAGTCCGTACATATACGCTTTCTCAGGCATTGTCTGATGGAACGCCGTATCGAATACGCCCACCATCGGTGTATTCGGCATTAATTTCTCGCAGGCAGCCACACCAATCAGGTTTGCCGGATTGTGGAGAGGCGCAAGTTCATTGCACTCTTCCACCGCTTTCTTCACCTCATCCGTGATCACTACGGAAGATGCAAATTTCTCACCTCCATGTACAATACGGTGCCCCACCGCTCCGATCTCGTCCAGACTCTTTACGACACCCTTGTCCGGATCCGTCAAAGCCTCAATCACATACTGGATCGCCTCCGTGTGGGTCGGCATGGGTTTGTCTGACTTCTCCTTCTCCCCGCCTGCCGGCTGATAGGTCAGACGTCCGTCGATCCCGATCCTCTCGCAGATCCCTTTCGCCAGAACATCTTCTGTCTCTGCATTGATGAGCTGGAATTTCAAAGATGAGCTTCCGCAGTTGATTACTAATACATTCATTTTCTTTCCTCCTGCAACTTATTCTGATATTTCTACTGGGCCTGAGCCTGTACTGATGTGATCGCCACAACGCCTACGATGTCCTCCGCGCTGCATCCGCGTGAAAGGTCATTGACCGGAGCCGCGATTCCCTGTGTAAGAGGTCCGTACGCTTCCGCTTTTCCAAGTCTCTGGACCAGTTTATATCCAATATTACCCGCATCCAGATCCGGGAAAATCAGAACGTTTGCATGTCCTGCCACCGCGCTGCCCGGAGCCTTTGACGCGCCGACTTCTGGAACGATAGCGGCATCAAGCTGAAGCTCTCCGTCCAGTTTCAGTTCCGGATCAAGCTCGTGAGCAATCTTCGTTGCCTCCACGACTTTGTCCACATCCGGATGCTTCGCACTGCCCTTTGTAGAGTGGGAAAGCATTGCGACAATCGGCTCTCTGCCGGTCAGTGTGCGGAAAGATTCTGCAGAAGAGATGGCGATGTTCGCCAGCTTCTCCGGATCCGGATTCTGCTCCAGTCCTGCGTCTCCGAAGATAAACGTTCCGTCCGCTCCCATATCGCAGTCCGGAACCACCATCAGGAAGAATGCGGAAACCAGTTTTGTGCCCGGTTTTGTCTTCAGTATCTGAAGACACGGCCGAAGCGTATCCGCTGTGGAGTGGCATGCACCGGAAACCATTCCGTCGGCATCCCCCATCTTCACCATCATTACGCCGTAGTACAGATAGTTTGTCAGGAGGAGTTCCCTTGCCTGCTCCTCTGTCATGCCTTTTTTCTGTCTGAGTTCAACCAGTTTTGCGATGTAGCTCTCTGTCTTCTCGTTTGTGGCAGGGTCAATGATCTTTGCTCCGGAGATATCATATGCCCCCTTATTTTTCTCCACATCCTCGACTTTTCCGATCAGGATCAGATTTGCGATCCCCTCTTTCAGAACCTGCTCCGCCGCTTTGTAGGTTCTCTCATCTTCTGTCTCAGGAAGAACGATCGTTTTGACGTCCGCTTTCGCTCTTGCCTTGATCTCATCAATAAATCCCATGATTAAAATATCCACCTTTCATTTTTATCACTACTGCTTTATTATAACGCAAAGGTTTTTTGTATACAAGTAAATCTATGTGCATTTTTTAATACAATATTTTGTATTTTTATGATTTTTTCTATGTTTGCTACAAAAATAACAATCTTTTCAGAAGCAGTTCAGCCGCCATGGACAGAAGGCGGATGAACTGTCCTCTGTTTTATATACGGAAAAACGCCGTCACGATATTGAAATACACAAGGATCGTACACGTATCCAGAATCGTGGTGATCAGCGGCGCCGCCATGATCGCCGGATCAAGCCCCAGCTTCTTTGCTGTCAGCGGAAGAATACAGCCGATGCATTTTGCCATCGCCACCACAGCGATCATCGTGATGCCCAGTGCTGCCGCCAGCATGATATTCTTGTCATACATGATATAGATGCGGATTCCGTTCACCACAGACAGCAGCACCCCCACGATCAGGGCGATACGGATTTCTTTGAAAATAACCCGCAATATATCTCTGAACTCGATCTCCCCGACAGCAAGCCCGCGGATGACAAGGGTGGAGCTCTGCGAACCGCAGTTTCCTCCCGTCCCCATCAGCATGGGGATGAAGGTGATCAGCACCGGCATCGCCGCCATGGCATTCTCGTAATACCCCAGAATCTCTCCCGTCACCGTCGCTGAGAGCATCATGAGCATCAGCCAGAGAGACCGGTTCTTTGCATGCTGGAAAACGGAGGTGCCAAAATAGGAATCCTCATTGGGGCTGACACCGGCCATGATGCTGATATCTTCCGTCGTCTCATCCTGGAGTACCAGCATGGCGTCGTCGACGGTCACAATCCCCACAAGGCAGTCTTCGTGATCGATGATGGGGATCGCCACAAGGCCGTATTTGTTGATCATGTTAGCCACATATTCCTGATCGTCCAGCGTACGGGCATAGAGCACGTTCTCGTCCATGATCTCCGCGATCTTCCTGGACTCTCCGGCGGTCAGAAGATCCTTGACATCTACGATACCGATCAGTCTCTTTTTTTCCGTGACATAACAGGTATAGATCGTCTCCTTATTGATACCGACCTGCCGTATCTTCAGGATCGCGTCTGCTACTGTCATCTCTTTGCGGAGACTGATATATTCGATATTCATAATACTGCCCGCGCTGTCTTCCGGATACTGGAGAAGCGCATTGATCTTCGCTCTTGTATCCTCATCCGTCGCCATCAGAAGACGGTCCACCACATTGGCAGGCATCTCTTCGAGAACGTCCACTGTATCGTCCACGTACATCTCTTCCATGACTTCTTCCAATTCGGAATCGGTCAGCGCGTTGATCAGGTCCTCGCGCATGTCGCTGTCCATATCCGTGAAGACCTCTGCCGCCTCCTCCTTTGCCAGCAGCCGGAACACAAGGGTCCGCTCTTTTTTATCCAGCTCATCGAAGGCATCCACAATATCCACAGGATGGACAGACTCCAGCTCTTCCTTTAGTTTTTTGTAATCGTGCCTGTCCAAAAGTTCTGTCATCTGTTCTGCGTCAAATTTCCTCTCCTGCGCCATGTCCACACCTTCTTTACAATATTTTCCACAACAGGTTACAGTCCTTCCAGAGCGAACTGTTACTATTTCCCTTCAAGAATCCATCTTTTTATAGTATAATGGTTTGGAAAATGATATACAAGGAGATTGTTTATGAAAATTGTCGGTCTGATCGCAGAATACAATCCGTTCCACAACGGACACCTGTATCATATAGAAGAAGCAAAACGGATCACCGGGGCGGATGCCGTGATCGTCGTCATGAGCGGGGATTATGTCCAGCGCGGGACACCCGCTATCATGCCGAAACGAATCCGTGCCGAAATGGCGCTTCGCTGCGGCGCAGGTGCCGTCTTTGAGCTCCCCGTCTGCTACGCCACCGGGAGCGCGGAGTACTTTGCCCTGGGAGCCGTCTCCCTGCTGGACAGGCTGGGGGTCGTGGATTCCATCTGTTTCGGAAGTGAATGCGCCGATCTCGAGGCCATGGAACAGACGGCGGATGTCCTTCTCACAGAGCCTGAAGGATATCAGACACTGCTCCGCAGGTATCTGAAAGAAGGGAATTCCTTCCCCTCGGCAAGAGAGGAAGCTCTCGCAGAATATACCGGCAACAGTAAAACAGCCCGGATCCTCAAGGCCCCCAACAACATCCTGGGTGTCGAATACCTGAAAGCTTTGAAAAAACTGGGGAGCAGCATGACCCCATACACGATCCTGCGCCGTGGAGCCGGTTACCATGACCGGGAACTTGCCGGCGAGTTCAGTTCCGCCTCCGCCATCCGCTCCCTCCTGGCCTACTCCGTTTCCTCCCTGCGCACAGAACAGACTGGGGGTGCCTTTGACAACACGCCATTCTCCAGCATCCTGGACGACCTGGAGAACCAGGTCCCCCCGTCCTGCCTTGCGCTGCTTAAAGACTGCCACAGAGTCCACTATCCCATATACCAGAATGACTTTTCCCTTCTCCTGAAATACAAACTGCTGAACAAAGAACCGAAAAGCCTCCTCCGGTATATGGACGTCTCCGAAGAGCTGGCAAACCGGATCTGTGCCCGTCTGAACGATTTCTTTAATTTCAAGCAGTTCTCCCAGCTTCTGAAGACCCGGGAGATGACCCGGACCCGGATTGACCGCGCTTTACTACACATCATGCTGGGGATTAAAAAGAGAAACGTGCAGGAATATATGGACGGCGGTTATCATTTCTATTCCAGACTTCTCGGATTTCGCAAAAACGAGAGCCGGATCCTCTCCGAGATTTCGAAAAAGAGTTCGCTCCCTCTCCTCTCCAGACTTTCCGAGGACAACGCGCTGACGGAGACCGGACGAAAGATGCTGGATCACGATCTCCTCGCCTCTAATCTGTATACTTCCGTGGTGACAGACAAATACAGGACTGCGTTCCAGAACGAATACAAACAGGCGCTCATAAAAATATGAGCGCCTGAATTTGCTTCTGAGCCATTTTTCTCCCAAACAGCCCTTTCCGTCCGATACAGAACCTAATTCTGCTCCAGAGATCTCTTTCTGGTGATCGTCACCTTCTCATCGTAACAGGTAAAGATCTCATCCACCTGTTTTTTATCCATCTTCGGCGTGAGAAAGCTGACCAGCGGCACCACCACAAGACCGGCCGCCATTGCTGCCGCGCCTGCATTGATGGAAGATTCGATATAGCCAATAAACATATTGGACACAGTGATGCCGATCCCGGCGATAAACCCTGCCCACACACCTGCCCGGGTTACTCCCTTCCAGTACAGGCCGTACAGGAACGGTGCCAGAAACGCTCCCGCCAGAGCGCCCCAGGAAATTCCCATGAGCTGCGCGATAAACGTCGGCGGATCCAGTGCGATCACGACAGAAACCACCAGGAAGAATACGATCAGGAGCTGCATGGTCACGATCTGCTTTTTCTCGCTCATGTTTTTCAGCACATTGTCCTTCAGAAGATCCAGCGTCATGGTTGAGCTGGATGTCAGTACAAGGGAGGACAAAGTGGACATGGATGCGGACAGCACTAGGACCACCACAATGCCGATCAGGATATCCGGAAGAGCGGACAGCATATACGGAATGATGCTGTCATATACCACAGCGCCTGTCTCGTCATAGATCTCAGGAGAGTCAAACAGACGTCCGAATCCTCCCAGGAAATAGCACCCGCCCGATACGACTATTGCGAACAGGGTGGAGATGACAGTCCCCGTATTGATGGATTTCTCATCTTTTATCGCGTAGAATTTTCCGATCATCTGCGGAAGTCCCCAGGTTCCCAGGGATGTCAGGATGACGACTCCCAGAAGATTCAGAGGATCCGGTCCGAAAAAGGATGTAAACGCTCCCGGCTGTCCCTGGGTCACAGCAACATCACTCTCAATCTGAGCCATCTCCGATATGGCGTTCATGAATCCGCCCTGACCGCTCAGCACTGCGGCAATGACCGCCACAATCCCGGCCAGCATGATGATCCCCTGGATAAAATCATTGATGGCAGTCGCCATATAACCGCCCAGGATCACATAGAGGGCCGTAAACACCGCCATGGCGATCACACACCATGTATAAGGGATATGGAAAGCCATCTCAAAAAGGCGGGAAAGTCCGTTGTACACCGAAGCCGTATACGGGATCAGGAACACAAAAACAATCACTGACGCGGTGATTTTCAGCGCCTTGCTGTCATATCGTGCCCCGAAGAAATCCGGCATAGTCTTTGAACTCAAATGCTGAGTCATGACCTTTGTCCTTCTCCCCAGGATCACCCATGCCAGAAGGCTTCCGATGACCGCGTTCCCGATCCCGATCCAGGTACTTGCGATTCCGTATTTCCATCCAAACTGACCTGCATATCCTACAAAAACGACCGCGGAAAAGTAGGACGTCCCATATGCAAATGCAGTCAGCCATGGTCCTACGGATCTGCCGCCCAGCACAAAGCCGTCCACGCTGGTGACATGGCGCCTGGAATAGACGCCCACGCCCACCATGACCGCAAAAAATACGACGAGTAAAATAATCTTGATCCCCATTGCTCTCTACCTCTCTTTGATAAAATGATGTCGGGGTCAAAAGCCCCATCTGTGATGCCCGCGGATTGTTCCGGGCTCCGTCAGAGTATTTTCCACCTCTCCGGCATCAGCATTCCCCGTCACACTAACTCACTTTAAAGCGTTGCGCTTTAAAGCATTAAAGTTCCTGTGCATAGAATAACACGGGCATGACACCCGTGTCAACTAAAATTTCACCACATTTGCGAGTACGTGTAAAACTCGTAACCGCCGTCGTACTCCCACTATTTCATCTTCTCCACCCTGTCCTGGATGGTCTTGTTGAAATTCTCGATCCTTCTGCTGTAGGGTTCGTTCATATACTTCGAATTCAGCATGAAATCAGCCGTTGCCAGATTGTTCGCAACAGGAATATCATACACCACTGCGATACGCAGGAGCGCCTTCACATCCGGATCATGAGGCTGCGCTTCCAGCGGGTCCCAGAGAAAGATCATGAAATCGATCTGCCCCTCCACGATCTTTGCGCCCACCTGCTGGTCACCGCCCAGCGGGCCGCTGCAGAATCCTTTCACCGGCAGTCCTGTCCGCTCGGCGATCAGTCTCGCCGTCGTTCCCGTCCCGCAGAGGAAATGGCTTTTAAGCACGTCTTTGTTTTTGTCGCACCACTCCACAAGTTCTTTTTTCTTCCCGTCATGTGCGATCAGTGCGATATGTTTCGCTTTTTCAATCTCCAGTGTTACATAATTGTCATCCAGCATATCTTCGCCTCCTAGTCAAAAACACTTTGCTACAGTAACTATGATACTATAAATCCGCGCTGGTGGAAAGATTAAATCTTCTCCACGACCTCTCCCTGCTTCTTGTAAATGCTGTTGCCCGGGACGAAACCACGCACAGAGGATAGCGGATAGATATTGCTGTGGCTTCCCACCACGGTGCCCGGATTCAGGACGCTTCCGCATCCGACCTCGACCTCATCGCCCAGCATTGCGCCGAACTTCTTCATCCCGGTCTCAATATTCCCCTCCGGCGTCTTTACAACAACCAGCTTTTTGTCTGACTTCACATTAGAAGTGATGGAACCCGCACCCATATGCGACTTATATCCGAGAATAGAATCCCCGACATAGTTGTAGTGAGGCACCTGAACCTTGTTAAAGAGGATCACATTCTTAAGTTCCGTGGAATTTCCCACTACCGCGCCCTCACCCACAATGGCGTTGCCGCGGATAAACGCACAGTGGCGCACCTCTGCGTCTTTCCCGATAATGGCAGGTCCGTTGATATATGCCGTAGGCGCTACCTTTGCTGTTTTTGCGATCCAGACGTTCTCCCCGCGTTTTTCATATTCTTCATCGCTCAGAGTCGCTCCCAGCTCCAGGATAAAACTGCTGATCTTCGGAAGTACCTCCCAGGGATAGGTCACTCCCTCAAAGATATCCTTCGCAATCGTCTCATCAAGTGTATAGAGTTCTTTCACTGTCAATGCTTCCATCATTTTTTCTCCTTTTCTTTCTTGGTTTTCCCACTCTTTTTATAATATTCCGCCGCCTTGTCATAACATGCGCGGAGCTGATACTGGTTGTTGAGTCCTTTGACTCCCACGGTCCTGCTGGTAATGAAATGATCCAGTTTCGTCATGTATTCGTCCGGGGTGATGCTTCCCTCCGCCACATAAGTGAGTCCCTTCTCCCAGCTCGCGGTGAGTTCCGGGTTTAAGAGGGAACGGATGGAGTGCTCCACCACATCGTATACCATCTCTCCCTGCAGAGTCGGGGTGATCACCTGGGTTTTCTTGTTCAGGGCGAGATATTTGATATTGATCAGTTTTTTCAGGATCTCCGCCCGGGTTGCGCTGGTCCCGATCCCGCTGCCCTTAATCTGCGCCCTGAGCTCCTCGTCCTCGATAAGCTGGCCCGCGTTCTCCATGGCCAGGATCATGGAACCGGAGTTGTACCGTTTCGGCGGTGACGTCTCTCCTTCTTTGATCTCCAGTGCTTTCACCGGAAGGGACATTCCTTTCTTCAGCGATTTTATGATCTCAAATAGTCCCGAATCAGGGTTCTGGTCCCCGGACTCATTCCCGGGATTTTCTTCCGCACTCCGCTCCTGCGCATCCGCTGTGACTTTCCCGTCCTTCTTCTGACGGGGAACTCCCGTCACTTTCAGATATCCTTCCTCCGCCAGCACTTTGAAACTGGAGAAGAAGCTCTCTGTCCGGATCCGGGTGGTAATAGAGACCTTCTGATACACGGCCGGCGGATAGAAAATGCTCAGGAACCGTCTCATGATCAGGTCGTAAACCCTCTGAGACACCTGGGATACGCTCCGGAGCGCCCCCAGTCCCTGTCCCGTAGGAATGATCGCATAGTGATCCGTGATCTGCTTATCGTTGACGTATCTGGTCTTCGCCAGAGTTTTATGGCTGCCAAAGGCGAGGATATCTTTCAGATAAGGAGCCGCCGGCTCATATTTGGAAAGGCCGTTCAGATTCCGGCTGATCTCTTTCGCCACCGCTGTGGAGAGGACTCTGGCGTCAGTCCTCGGATACGTCACCAGTTTCTTTTCGTAAAGTTCCTGTACAATCCTCAGCGTCTCGTCCGGGCTGATTTTAAACCGCTTCGAACAGTCATTCTGGAGCTCCGCCAGGTTGTAGAGAAGGGGAGGATTCTTCTTCTCTTTCTTCTTCTCTATGGACTGGATCTGACAGGTCAGGGGCTGCTCTTCTGTCAGATAACGGATCAGCTCCTCTGCCTTCTCCCTCTCCTTAAATCCATTTTCCTTGTACAGGTCAAAAGATTCAAAATACCGGGAGCCCTGGACCGCCCGCCATTCCCCCTCGAAACTGTGCCCCGAGGCGTCCACCGTGCTGATCACACGGTAAAAGGGCGTCTTGACAAAATTCCGGATCTCCCGCTCTCTGCGCACCACCATCCCCAGCACGCAGGTCATGACCCTGCCCACCGAGATCACCGAATATTTTGTGTGCAGATAGTTTGAGATGCTGTTCCCGTATTTTAATGTCAGAAGGCGGGAGAAATTGATCCCCATCAGGTAGTCTTCCTTTGCCCTGAGATACGCGGAAGCGCTCAGGTTGTCATATTCCGAGAGATCCTTTGCCTCACGGATCCCCCGGAGGATCTCCTCCTCCGTCTG
>DWUT01000137.1 GCA_019120615.1 Candidatus Mediterraneibacter norfolkensis | reverse complement strand
ACTTGAGGATCAGGAAATCCGTAGGAATATTTGGCGCTTACGATATCCATGCTGATTTTTGTTTTGTAATGAATTTTAATCCGTTTCGTTTGATAAACCTGTAATACGGTTCTTCCGCCAGTACTCTGGCATTACCGCCCAGGGATGAGACCAGATCATCCGCTGAATCCGCATAAAAGAACATCCGGGCATCTCCGTGACCCATCTGTTTCATATATTTCTTCTGTAGCATTTTCACACCGCTTTTGTTTACAGTGTCAAACACAAGCTCTATATTTCCAAAACCTTCCATCTTGTGAAGAAGGTCAAAAAGTTACCATTGCCTTTTACCTCCAGATAAATATCTGTCATTAATATGACGAGAAAATTCCAACTGGAGATAAAAAACATAAAAAAGATTATCTTAAGCTACATATAAAAACCCCCGGCATACAGCCGAGTGAAAAAAAGAGGAAAAATTGAAAAGATACGTGATATCAATTTTGATGATATCAACAATTACATTTATGGCATCATAGCAGATGCCAAACCTGTGTCCGGGACTTGAACCCGGATGTTCCCTCCCACAGGCAGCAGCGATTAAAGCTGCTTTTGCTTTGCGGTAGCCGTACAAAGCAATGGCGTAATGATATGGGGAATCGGAAATAAGTAAACAAGAAGAAAAGAGCTCCACTATACTCAGACATATTTATCCGAATTCACGGGATTCAGAGTCAGCTTTATTTCTGACCTGGAACGTGGGAAACCCACGGTCGAATTAGAAAAAGCGTTAAAAATTACTAATATACCCGGATTAGACATACTGATAGAAAAGCGAGGATAATATGAATAATAAATTAACTGTATTTCTATCTTCATACTTTAATCCTCAAGCTCCAAATAACCATGCGAAACCCCTTCACCATTTAATATCACTTTCCATCCGCTGAGTTCAAACGGAATCTTCAGGTTGTAGTTCCAGTCCTCAGGTATCTGGAGACGAATGTCGAGAACATGTGCGTCATGATCTGCGGACCAGTTCATAAATATCCTGTCTTTCCCGCATTTCACCGAGCCGTACGCCCACCTGAGTTTCCCCGGATGAGGACAGATTGTAATTCTTTTTTCTCCGCATCGAGGTTCTCCCAGACCTAGAACCTCGGTCATCAGCAGCGCTCCCGCAGCCCCGTTGAATCCATGACAGCCGGACAGCGCATTATAATTTTCAAAGAAAGTTCCTGACCCATCCCTAAGCTCCGGAAGGTAGAGATCTTTCAGTTCTTTTACAAGAGTTTCTGTTTCGCCAAGTTCTCTCAGGACATCAAAGCGGATCATCAGACCGATAAACTGATTCGCTTTTCCAACATTCGGATCCGCACGAAACTCCGGGCAGGTTCCCATGGCATGAACGAATCTCTGCAGATACATTCTGTCTGATCTGTGGAAGCTGCACTTGAGTTCCAGAGCAATGCCACTTTCGGTCGTGCAGTCTTTCCTTGAAAGTTTTCCATCCTTATACTCTGCTGCATCTCCTCCGCCACCAAAGATTCCACGTTCATCATCCATTTCTTCGATGATCGTTCTCATCTGCCGTGCCGTTTCCCGCCATTGTTTCATACCATAGAGATTCGCCATTTTTTCCGGAACATATACTGCAAGACAGTTATCAGGTACTGAAATGGGTAAAACACAGAAATCCCGGTTGGATAAAGACCAGTCGATGAAGTGCTTTGTCATGCCTTCCAGAAGACCGCTCTCTCCCCTCAGTTCCAGAAGACCTTCTATAAATCTGGTCACTCTTGTTCTGCATGCTTCGATAAGATCCCGGTCTCCGGTTCTTTTGTAATATTCTGCTAACTCAGCCAACAGCCAGAGTGACCAGTTCTGAAAACCGGGATCCGATTCATCGGGTTTGCTCCCGGGATAGACCTCTGGGAAAAAACTGTGCCACATAATGTCTGGATCAGTAAGCATAAAATTTTCAATAAAATCTTTTTCTACTTCGTGATCGCCGAACAGCATGGCTGCTCCATGTGCTGTAAAATAAGAATCGCATAGCCAGCCGCCACGTTCTCTCTGAGGGCAGTCCATAAAAATGTCCAGAGTATTTAAACGTTGTGTCCGCTTTGCCCCCTCGTAGATCCGATTGAGATCTCCGTCGCTGCACTCAAAGTGACAACTGTGATCATCCGGATACCCGTAATCTACCATATTGGGATATTTCAGGGTAACCTTTCCTTCTGTCCTTAGAATGACCTTGATATATCGGACCAGCTTCGGTTCAAAGGTGACCAGATGATAACTCCCTGCCTTTAAGTTATAGCGGGTTACATAGCTGTTTGACTTTAATATTCCCGCCATATTCCTGTGATCTGAATTGATCAGATCTACAGTACATTCCCGTTCCGCATTCACTGTGAGTTCGATAAACCCGAGTTCGGATTTTTCCAGGCAGAATGTAAGCGCGGCAGGAAAACGCCCGGGAATTAACGTTATCTCTCCTGCTTTAAAATATGATCTTCCTGTGAAGGGAGCTTCCTTTTCGTTTCTCAGGCTTTCCAGAAACAGGTTGTTCTGTGGAAGCGTTCTGTACCAATCCGGATTGAATTCTCTCGCCAGCGTCAAAACATAACCGGGTCCCTCTCCTTCTACCGGACGCAGATCTGCAAGATCTGTCAGGGTATTCACCGGTATCCTGTTGTAAGATGCGTAAGGCGCTCTTCGTTCAAGCCACGTGATCATTTCTTTTGTTTCAACCGGAGACTTCCATTTATCTGACTGTCCAATCCTCCAGTCCAGACTGTCTGGCTCGAGGTCATATACTTCTACGATTCCACGACTGTGGCTCATAGTTTCAACATCCGGACGCCTGTATTTCAGCTCTGTATATTTCCATTTAGGGTCTCCGGTAGCGGAGAGGACATTTTCCTCTTCATCCATGATCTCCACTGCCAGGATCCCCGGCTCCAGTGTGCAGTCGTTACAGTACATGCCAGGTTTATCATATGCCACAGCTTCGACAGCAACGCGAACGGTCCCTGAAACCGTCCGCGTGATCTCATCTACTCTGCAGTAGTGTTTTGCTGTTCTTGCCGGACCAGACGCTGCTATTTCTCCATTCAGATATAAACGATAATAAGAACGCGCAGCGATCGCGATTTTTATTTCTGTTTCATGATTTAATGTGATCTCTGAATAAAAACCGAGAAACTGATTATATTTATTCCCAAGATCTGTTCCCCATACTGCCTTTGCCCGGTTAAACTTATACATATCTATCTCCTGTAAAATGTGATTTCCTGGATCGAGGGCCATGCCCCGATCGCCGTAAAGTTTCGTTCGTCTCCGTTCAGGATCCTGCGGGGGATCAATTCTTTTTCTCCGCATTCCATTTCTGTTTTCCGCAGTACAAAAATCTGATCTGTACTGCCCTGGGCCGGACTGATCTGGACATTGCAGGCAATTCCGCAGACAAGGAATGTGTCACGGTCTCTGCGTATCACAAAACCGCCCCCAGCCGGACTGTCCGGGTTCCTATGTCCCGGCTGCCCAAGATGTCCACGGACGCCACCATCCCCAAAGGTAACATTTAATATGTAGTCGTCCATCACAAATTCTGTCCCCGGTTCGGTTTGCTGTAAAAACGCATATATATTTCCCTGCTGCTGTGCCTCACGAATCTCATTCCATAAAATGTGAAGGATGCGATATGCTTCCGCAAGCATGAGCCCGTTTTTTTCCACTTTCTCCGTAAGATCGGAATTTGTCTGAGCAAGAAGATCGTTTTCAGAAATCCCGTTCATCATCCCGTCGATTCCGAAAGGACTGAAGCATACTGTGTTAAAGGCTGCAACAGTGTACAATGCTTTTGAAGCACTGTTCTTATCCTGGCTCAGTTCCGGAACGATCAATGCATTGGCTTCACTGAATTCACTGCTTACTTCCTTGTAAAACGGGGAATAGATATCCGGTCCGTACAGAGCAATATCCGGCGCGAACTTTCTCCAAATCTTATGGACTCTCGGAAGAGGCCCCCCGCTTGGAAGCTGTCCTGCCCGAAGAGGCAGTCCGATCGCCACACAGTTCATAAACAGTGGCAGATCATACTCTTTCTTACCTTCTGATGCAATCTCCCCGACCGCTTTTGACAATGCCCATGCCATAAAATATTCACATGCATCCTGACCGAATGCCTCTTCCCATGTGCCGGATACGCCGTAAAGTTCTGACATTTCACAAGGGATCTCTGATGTGAAAGCCTTCTGTGCCTTTTCGCAGTAATCTCTGGGATGCCCCCATATGCCGGTTTCATTTTCCACCTGAACCATGATCACGGTATGCTCTACGTCATACTCACGGAGATGCCGCATCAGCACAGTGAAAGCAGCCGCATCTGCTTCCACAGCTTTTTGACAGAACGGTGAGACAGACTCTACCTTTCTTCCATCTACTCCGCGCATATAGAAATAATCCGTATCCTTTTTCATCCATTCCGGTATATACTGAGACGCTCCGTTTTTCCATAGCCCGAACCAGAGAAGAACTAGTCTCACCCCTTCTTTTCGTGCCTGGCTTATCACTCCGTCAACCAGAGTAAAATCATATCTGCCCTGCTCAGGCTCCATACATTCCCAGTAGACAGGAGTCAGATAGCAGTTTCCACCGAGTCTGCGCAGTCCGGGCCAGACATGTTCTTCCAGATATTGAAGATCAGAACCGCTGGAATTATGGAATTCGCCTCCAAGGATAAGGAACGGCCCATCATCTACCATAAGGGTGGTCTGTCCGTTGTCATTTTTCAGATAAGGTATACTGCTCATTTTATTCTTTTACTCCTCCTAATGTAATTCCTTTCACGAAATATTTCTGGAAAAACGGATATGCGATAAGTATCGGGATAACACCTACGACCGCGATCGCCATACGAACTGTTGTGCTCGGGATATCGGCAACACTTATAGCACCCGATTGCCCCGCATGGCTTGCAAGGAAACTGATATTTTCGTTGATCGTATTCAGTACAAGCTGGATCGTATAATACTGGCTTCCATTCCGTTCTGTCAGATAGTAAAGTCCGTTTGTCCAGTCATTCCAGTAAGCAATCGCGGTCATCAATCCAATAGTCGCTATGATGGGCTTGGAAAGAGGAAATACGATCTGCGTAAATATTCTGATTTCTCCGGCTCCATCAATACGGGCTGCTTCCTTAAGTGAATCCGGAATGCTGCTATTATAATAATTTTTAACAAGTATGATATTAAATGCGTTCATCATAAGATTCGGGAAGATCAGCGCCCAGATCGTATTCCTGATATTAAACACATTTACCCAGACATAAAATGACGCAACAATTCCTCCGTTAAACAGCATAGTAAAGATGCACAAAAAGGAAAGTATCTTAACTCCGGGAAGCGATTTGTCTGTCAGCGCGTAAGCAAGCGTGGTTGTGAGAAGCACGCTTAATACTGTCCCTATCACAGTAACTATGATCGTCATGAGATAAGCTCTTCCGATCGTTCCCCATTCGTTCAAAATATAAGCATATGCCGATGTACTCCATTCCTTCGGAAAGAACGAAATTCCGTTTGCCATGACCCACTGGTTATCTGAGAAAGATGCGATCACCAGAAGAATAAACGGGATCACTGCCATCAGAGAAAATACTCCAAGCACAACATGAGACGCGATCTGCCAGCCGTCAGCCTTTTTATTTTTGTCACAGTAACTCTCCTCCTTTAGAATAATGCGCTTTCCTTGTTTGTTTTTCGTATGATCATATTTGCTATGATGACAAGGGCAAATCCGACGATACTCTGGAATACGCTCGCTGCCGAAGACATTCCGTAATCCGAGTTCTGCATTAGGGCATTATATACATATACATCTATTGTCTGTGTAACAGAATACAGGACGCCGGAGTTTCTTGGCACCAGATAGAACAGGCCAAAATCTGAATTAAAGATCCTTCCAACAGACAGGATAAACATAGTGATCACGGTCGGTTTGAGCAAAGGCAGTGTGATGCTCTTTATCTGCTGCCATTTTGTCGCTCCGTCAATCCTGGCCGCCTCATAGTAATCCTGGCTGATACCTACAATACTTGCAAAATAAATGATCATGGAGTAGCCGCAGGATTTCCATATGTACACAAATATGAGAATAAACGGCCAGTATTTCGTATCGCTGTACCAGTTGATCGGATGCAGTCCAAGGGGCTCCAGTATGGATTTATTGATCAATCCGGTATCAGCACTCAAAAATGCGTACACAAGATAGCTGACGATCACCCATCCGATCAGATACGGCAGAAGGATCAGAGTCTGATAGGTCCTAGATGCGAACTTGTTTCTTATTTCATTTAAGAAGATTGCAAATGCAACTGCGATGATCGTTCCGAGAATGATAAAAGCAATGTTATAGAGAACAGTATTGCGTATGATTGTCCATGCTGTATCGCTTCGGAACAGAAATTCAAAATTATCAAACCCGCACCATTCACTGCCGAAAATCCCCTCTCTGAAATTAAGATCTTTAAATGCGATGATGATCCCGAACATAGGAAGGTAATTATTACAGAAGAGATAGATCAGTCCGGGAAGAGCGATCAGATAGATCGGCAGATATCTTTTCCAACGGATTTTCGTCTTTTTTTTCGTTTTCATATTTTCCCTCCGATTCTGAAAAAGAACGGCGGACTCTCTTTCTGCCGCCGCCCTTTGCTGTATGCTGTATTTGACATTTGCTGTTTATTTCGCCAGAAATTCATCAAGCTGCTCCTGGTTCGCTTCGATCAGGTCATTGATCCCTGCCGCTTCCAGAGCATCGACAAATGCAGGAATCTGGGTTGCAGGATCCACCGCGCCGCAGGCCACTGCGCCTGAATACTGCGATACGACAGAAGATACCGCTGAATACTCTGTTGACAGATCTGAGAAATCAAATGCATAGTTCAACGCTACAGACTGACGGGATTCATCGGAAACCACAGCGTTAAATTCATCTCTCATATCGTACTGGCTCAGATCCGCCGGTGCCCAGACCGGATAAAGGCTCTGATCTCCGTACACACCCAGAGTGATATAGTAGGAAGAATTCATTGCGTCAACACCTTCCGGGAAATCAATCACCTTCTGATAATCCTCCTCGCCCTGCTCAGTCACCACGTAATGCTGACCTTCAATTCCACACATAAGGAGCCTTAAAACATCAGCGTCACTGTAAAGCATGTTCAGAAGCTGCATTGCTTTCTCCGGATTTTCGCAATTACTGGAAATCCCCCACAGCACATTCTGGAACATTCCCGTTTGAGAATATGCATCCACGATCGTAATCGGCGTCATTTCTGTTCCGCATGCGGACGATACTTGAACCATTGTCATCGGCTCAGTATTGTTAAACTGTCCAAGGTAATTTCCCGACGCGATCTGAGCGGTTCCTGCATCTGTATTTGTTGCTGCATCTGAAGAGAAATAGCCCTTCTGTGCCCAATCATACATCCGTTCAGCATAATCCATATATTCATCCGTTGCGTAAATGTTTTTTACGGTCGTGTCGGATTTGTCCAGTCCGTCAACCAGTCCTCCGCAGGCATATCCTGTCGAACCAGCTCCGAGATTATCTACATGTCCGTACAGATGCTGGAAGAAGTCGGAGTTAGAATTTGTCCCGGCAATACAGTAGTATCCGTTTCCATAAGCTTCTTTATATGCGGCAAACAAATTTTCCAGGTCTTCCACAGTGTATGTCGTATTGGGATCAAATTCAAATCCAAGTTCTTCAACAATATCTTTTCTTGCATAGAATCCGTAAGAATGTCCCTGAGTTTCCACATTGGGAACTGCATACAGTGTATCCTGATAATAACCGCCTGACAGGGCAGCA
>DWUT01000136.1 GCA_019120615.1 Candidatus Mediterraneibacter norfolkensis | reverse complement strand
ACAGTCGGGAAGGAATGAGAGCATGTATCCAAAAGGCGATATAGGTGTATTCATGAAACAACCCTGGGATGCGGTCTTTCAATACTTTTATCCCCCCTGAAAGCATGGTATAATATGAACACTTGGAGAGGTATTTTCGAGCCTGGTGTGAGTAATACCTGGACACTTAGCGAGGTATCTCACGAGCTTCATGTCCACGGTATACAGGAAAATGTCTGCGTCTGCAGACGCCAGAAAATACCAAGAAACAAAGCAGCAAAGACAGGAGGTTAAAAGAAGTGGAACGACATACTATGGCACTGAAGATTAACAGAGGGAAAATGAACGGGTACCGCAGGAAACTCGGAGAGGTCTGGACTGATCTTACAGATTTTCTTGACCGGAACGACATCCGGAATTTCAGCATCTGGAACGCAGCGGATCTGATCTTTATCTACTGCGAATCAGACGACGGACTGAAACTTTCCGAAAAAGAACAGGATGCAGCAAAAGAGATGACTGAAAAATTTGACGGTACATTTACCTGGATTTCCGTCCCCGGAGAAAACATGCGGCTGATGTATGAAAACTTCGGCATTGTCCGGAAAAATAAGGAGCTGATCCGGCATCGGATGTTCATGACAAAACTGAAACCCGGATGCGAAGAAGAATATAAGGCCCGCCATGATGTTCTCGCGGCTCAGAGAGGTGGAGTGCCTGATCCCGGTCCCGACAGCAATTTCAGTATCTGGAGCGCTGGAGGATATATCTTCGGTTATGACGAGATCGACACCACTATGGAAGTGGATGAGACTCCGGAAACCCGTGAGGGAACCATTTCCTGGGAGACCCGCCAGCTGGAGATTATGGACTGGATCACAAACGATGTTGACTGGATGACCGGCGAGCACCATACGGCCAGCATAAGGCTCGCATGGCATCAGGGGAAATAAGAGTACTGCGATCTCCAGGGTCTCGGGCGGGCCTGGACTTTAGATTGCCCAGTCACAATAATCACCCACCCGCATAGCGGGTGGTTTTTTCTCTGAATTCATCGCTAAAGCTCCCAACGCCCCATGACTATCGCGTCGTTTTCTTTGTACAAAAACACCGCGGCCAGAAAGACCGCGGTCATCTTGTATCTGATCTTATTGTCCCCCGGACAGGCCCTGTAAGGAAAAGATCTTTTGGTTATGCAGTTTATACCAAAAGGTTTGAAGTCCATGTTGTTTCTGGAATTCTCTGCATCCATAACTTTCCCAGAAGACTCTGCACTCCTCCATACAGGACTATACACTAGAATCCTTCCACCCTTCTTTTCTTTCTCAGCGCATAGCGTTTCTTCCCGCTTTCCCATTCCGCTTTCTCCGACTCTGTCTCCACGATCAGTCCGGGAACTTCACGGGCACAGCCCTCCTTGTCGATCGCCACCATAATCACATACGCTCTGTTTATGCTCCGCCTCATTCCGCATTCATCCTCTATATATGTATCCACTCGGACTTCCATAGAGGTACGTCCCACATAAGTCAGTTTTGCCACGAGCACAACCACATCATTGGCATATGCCGGAGCCTTGAAATTCAGATTATCAATCGCCGCAGTGGTCACGGTCATCCCGCAGTGGCGCCAGCTCACAACCCCGGCAGTCTCATCGATCCACTGCATAAGCTGACCGCCGAACAGTCTGCCATAACTGTTGATCTGATAATACCGAATCACATAGACCTGTTCTGTCATAGAATCAGATACATGTTTATATTCCCGCTTTTCCATATTCTTTCTGTCCTTCATCTCAAAACATTGTACGTATCCGTTTCTTGTCCACTTTCCCGTTGGGTGTCAGCGGGATCTCCTCCGTAAACATGATCCTGCTGGGTATCTTATATTTTGCCATTCTGCTTTTGAGGTATTCCCGGATTCCTTCCTCGTCCCACTGCGCGCCCTTCTCCAGACGGATCAGCGCCACCGGAGTCTCGCCGTAAATTTTATGGGGGATACCTACAACGACAGCATCAGCGACACCGTCGATCTGATAAAGCTGATCCTCTACATCAATACTCGTTATCTTCTCCCCGCCCCGGTTGATCATGTCTTTCTTTCTGTCCATGACATAGCAGTATCCGTCTTCTGTAAAATAACCGACATCTCCTGTATCCAGCCACCAGTCTTTATACAGATCGGTATCCAGCTTGTAATAGTAGTCCAGGATACAGGCTCCTGACACCAGAATCTCGCCGGTTTCTCCAGGAGGAAGTTCATTCCCGTCGTCATCCGTGATCTTATAGCACAGTCCCGGGACAGGAATCCCATTCGATTCCATATGCCTGCTCTCCACTGCGTTTTCCGGAAGGATCGTTCCCGGAGAAGTGGTTTCCGTCATTCCATATACCGTGTGAAATTCGCAGTTTGGAAGCCATCTGTGGATCTTTTCGATCTTTTCTCGGGGTGTCCTGCTGCCTCCGCATGCCATACATCTCAGACTGGGAAGTTCAGGAAAATTTTCTCGCTGTTCCAATAGCAGATTATAGACTGTCGGGGCAGCATGGATAAACGTTACCTGATTGTCCCGAATACACTTAAGTACCTGGTCCGCATGGAAGATCCGCTGCAGATAAACAGTCCCTCCACTGTATATCATCAGATCAAACAGGGCAGAGAGACCTGTGATCATATAACTGGGAACCGGAAGGACCGTAGAATCCCGGTCTGTCACGGAAAAACATACCTTATATGCCGCTGCCGCATGCAGAAAATTAAAATTTGTCAGCATGACTCCCTTGCTCTCTGAAGTCGTTCCCGATGTGAACATCATGACCGCATGATCCTCATATCCTCCCTCTGATGGCTCGACAGGATATTCTTCATCCTTATACAAGTCGAAGGCAAATGCTTCCGGAACGGGTTTGTAACTGATCACGGTAATCCCGTTTTTCTTCTCTTCTCCGAACCAGGATTCAAAATCACTGTCACAGATCACGCAGTTAAGATCCGCTTTTCTCACCAGGGAGCGGATCTCCGGCTCCCTGTATTTTGTCGGCAGCATGACCGCCACCGCCCCGATCTTTACAAGCGCCAGATATGCCGTGCAGAACTCATTGCTGCTGTATACCATCAGAGCCACATGATCCCCTTTTCGGATCCTAAAACGTTGTTTCAGACATGCCGCAAACTGATCTACCTCTCTGACAAACTCTGCATAGGTAAACCTTCTCCCCAAATCATCAATGACTGCAGCTTTATCCGGGTATTTCTCAGCAGAGGCACTCAGCGCCTCATACATATTTTCGGGAAGATCGGAAAACGTCTCGATCACTCTCCCATTGCTAAGTGTCCTTTCCACCATCTCAAGCGGGATCCTGTTTTTCCATAATTCGGTTCCTCTGTACATATCATGCGCCCCCTATCTGCTGTCTTTATTTCTCTCGATCAGAGTTCTCAGGCCGCACGCACCTTCTCTGTAAAAATCCGTACTTGTGTATTTTAATTCATCTGCGATAAGCGGTGTAAATTCCATCTGATCCAGAATATCCCGTTGAACATCAACACCCTTCGCCACTTCGACGAGCATCACACCTTTTTCCGTAAGTTTAAATACCGCTCTCTCAGTCACATAGAGCATGTTCTGTCCGCGCTCCAACGCCAGTTTTCCGTTATAAGAAATCTGCTGCACCTCTTTGACCAGCTTTTTAAATTTTCCTTCCTGCTCGATCTTCACTCCATCCTCGGAAAAAGAAGTCTTAAGTCCGCCGCCCGTGAAGGAGGAACAGAAGATAACATTCTTCGCTGTGGCGGTAATATCGATAAAGCCTCCCGCTCCCGGCGCCTTTCTGCCCATCTTCGTCGCATTGACATTTCCATACTGATCCAGTTCTCCGGCGCCCATGAAAGTATAATCAATCCCGGCGCCATTATAAAATTCAAACTGACGATCATGTGAGATCAATGCCTGTGCATTCCTGGAGATCCCGAAATCAATCGTCCCGGCAGGTACACCTCCGTAAATACCAGACTCCACGGTGATCGTAACGATGTCAGACAATCCCTCTTCCGCTATGATGGGGCCGATGTTTTCATTTGGAATCCCGGTCCCGATATTGATGATCTGATCTGGCACCAGCTCTGCTACCGCACGGCGAGAAATGATCTTCCTCATCTCAGTCGGCAGCACTTCGAGCGCGCTCTCCGGGACACGCACCGCTCCGCTGTAAGAAGGATCATAATACCAGGAATATGTCTGTCTGTGCTCTTCCAGCGGATTTTCACAGACGACCACCGCATCAACGAGCACCCCCGGCACTACCACATCTTTCGGTGGAATAGAACCGTTCTCCACAACGGACTCAACCTGACAGATCACTTTTCCTCCCCATCTCTTTGTCGCCATTACCGCCGGGAGGATCTCCAGCACCATAGCCTCACGCTCCGTAGAGATATTTCCGTTCTCATCGGCATATGTTCCCCGGATGAGCAGAGTATCTATCGGGATCGGTTTATACTGAATGTACTCTTCCCCATCTACTGTAACGATCCCCACAGTGTCATACCCGCTGTCGATTGCTTTCTGGTTCATCTTTCCCCCTTCGATCCGGGGATCGATATAGGTTCCCAGTCCTACCCTGCTGAGCTTGCCGGGTTCTCTGAGCGCCATGCTGTGGAACATATTCGCCATCTGTCCCTGGGGGAGATTAAAGGCTTCAATCCGGTTCTCAGTGATCAGGTCCATCATCTTTGCCGACTGCCCCCAATGGCCGCCGATCACACGTTTTAAAAGACCTTCATACGCGATATACTGCATACCTCCCGGTTTTCCGGCTGACGCCTGACCACATGTATGTACGTAGGTAAGATCTCTGGGATGTCCTTCCTCAAGAAAACTTCTCTCTATTTCTTTCAGGATCGACGTGCTTGCTGACACCTGTGTCATTGCAATGATCGCAAGCGTCGTCCCGTCCTTGATCGTTTTGACCGCCTCCCTGGCAGTCATTATTTCTGGCTTTCTCATTGTCCTCTCCCTTCGATAAAATTTCCCTCTATTTCTGCTTATAAACCCCTGATCTTATAGTATCCACAGGCCGAAAAATTTCCTTGTGACATTGCTCTGCCAGCCCCTCAAGAACAGCGGTCACCTTCTCAGGTTCAAATCTCCGGATATATTCTATCGGGCCCTCCATATTGTATCCAAGGCGGATCGCCAGATCACATTCCTCCAGCGAACAGACCCCTTCCTCATATAGCTTGCATGCTTCATTTGCCTGGATAAAATTTGGGATGTCCGGATCATATCGCCCTGTGTAGAGCGCCGGATCGATCTTTGGTCTTCCGGTCATCGGCCATACATAATAGCCGGATCCCGTCTTCTTCCCCAGATGTCCCTCCTTCATCAGCCTCCTGGCCGTCTCCGAGGGACCATACTCTTCTGACAGATGAAGATGGTAATATTCCTGACAGGATGAGGTCACATCAATCCCGGTATAATCTGCCAGTTCCATAGGGCCCATTTTCTGCCCGTTCTTCATCATGGAAAGATCGATGTCCGCCGGAGTGAACCCGCCAAGGTCCACGCAGAGACCATTGTATACTACCACCGGAGCCACGATCCGGTTTGCAATGAACCCCGGTGTGTCCTTTTTTGCCAGAACAACTGTTTTACCCGCGCGCTCCGCATAGGCGCGGATGAATTCCGTGGTCTCATCAGAAGTCTTATCTCCCCGAATCACTTCCACCAGTTTCATGAGCACTGCCGGATTAAAGTAATGCATCCCGGCCATATTTTCCGGATGTGCCACATTTTCCGCCAGCATGGTGATGCTCATAGAAGAGGTATTGGTGGCGATAACGGCATCTTCGGCACAGGAATCCGAGATCCGGCGCAATACGTCTATTTTGATCTGAAGATCTTCCGGCACAGCCTCGATGATAAGCTGCGTATCCTTCACCGCCTCTTCCAGCGAGAGAGTCGCCTTCAACTTTCCGTTTCGGAATCCTTCCAGTACCTCCCCGGAGATCTTCCCTTTGGACGCCAGCTTCTCCAGGCTGGCGCCAATTCTTCCAACTCCCTGGTCCAGGCTCTCCTGCCTCCTTCCGCACAGATTCACCTGATATCCTGTCATCAGAGCGACCTGCGCTATTCCGTGGCCGATATCGCCCGGACCAATCACTGCTATAGTTTTTAATTCTTTGATCGTCAACATTTTGTAAAATACATGGAAATTCCCTGTCCTCCTCCGATACACATACTGATCAACGCGTCTTTCTTATCCGTTCTCATCAGTTCATAGAGAACTTTCACTGTCAGGATACAGCCAGTAGCGCCGATCGGATGCCCGATGGAGATCCCGCCGCCATAGATATTCACCTTTTCCGGGTCGAGTCCCAGATCTCTTCTGACTGCATATGCCTGGCTGGCGAACGCCTCGTTGATCTCTACCATATCAATGTCTTTCAGATTGATGCCGAGCTGAGCCGCCAGTTTCTCACTGGAAAGTTTGGGAGCATATCCCATGATCTCCGCCTCGATCCCGGCAACAGTATATCCTTCGATCTTCAGTTTCGGAACCACGCCGAGTTCTTCTGCTTTCTCCCGTGACATGACCACGACCGCCGCCGCGCCGTCGTTCAGGCTGGAGGAATTTCCTGCCGTAACCGTGCCATCCTTTACGAATGCCGGACGGAGTTTTGCGAGTTTTTCCATGGTCTGCCCCTCTCGCGGGCCCTCGTCTGTATCAAACACTGTTACGTTTCCTTTCCGATCCTTCAATTCCACCGGAAGGATCTCATCCACGAACTTGCCCGCTTTTATCGCTGCGACCGCGCGCTGGTGGCTCTGGAGCGCGTATGCATCCTGTTCCTCTCTGCTCACATGGAACACTTCCGCAACTTTCTCCGCTGTTGTACCGTTATGGGAATTGTTCAACGGCCATGTCAAGATATCGATAACTCCGTCCTCAAACACCTTATGCCCCATTCTGGCGCCCCATCTTGCGTCTTTCACATAGTAGGGAAGCTGACTTAAGTTCTCAGCCCCTGCCGCTACGACCACATCCGCGAAACCTGTCTGGATCTCCATCACTGCATCCGCGATAGCCTGGAGTCCGGAACCGCACTGGCGGTTTACGGAGTATGCCGTTGTCTCCTTTGGCATTCCCGCGGAAAGGCTGATCGCTCTCGCCACGAATCCGCACTCTGCGATCTGTCCTACCTGGCCTACGATCACCTCATCAACCTGAACCGGCTCGATACCCGCACGTTTCACCGCCTCTTTAACTACCATTGCTCCCATGTCGATAGCGCTTACTGTCTTCAGACTTCCTCCATAAGATCCCACCGGGAGACGAACACCTGATACGATCACAACTTCTTTTAATTTATTCATGAATATAAAACCTTCCTTTCTCTCGCTCTGTCCGGGACGGATCCCGCAGGCCCGTCCCAGTTCTTTGTTTTTAAAATACAGCTTTCCTGTCAATATTAAACGATCATTCCGCCGCCCACATTGATAACTTCAGATGTAATATATGATGCCTCGTCAGAAGCCAGAAACGCCACCATGTTTCCCACATCAGAAGGTTTGCCTGCATATCCCATCGGCACCCTTGAGATCATGCTGTCCCACGCAGCCCCGCCATTGACTTCTTTCAGCTTGCTTGTCATATCTGTCTCAATAAAGCCCGGGCAGATCGCATTACAGGTGATTCCTTTCTTCGCATTCTCTCTTGCCGCCGTTTTAGTGAGTCCTACAACGCCCGCCTTAGATGCGGCATAGTTTGCCTGCCCGATATTTCCGAGCCAGCTTCCGGAGGAAATATTGATAATACGTCCATACTCTTTCTGACGCATATACTTGATTGCTTCCTGTGTACAGTAAAACGTTCCCGTCAGATTGACCGCGATGACCAGATCCCAGTTTTCCTTGGACATTTTGTGAAGCATCCCGTCGCGGTTAATGCCTGCATTATTCACCATAATATCCAGGGTACCGAATTTCTCGATGGCAAAGTTTACCATTCCCTTTACTTCATCCTGGTCTGAGATATTCACTTTATAAGCAACTGCCGTGCCGCCTTCCTCAGTGATCTCTTTTACCGCCTCATCTGCGGGAATCATATCTGCGATCACCACACTCGCGCCTTCCTCTGCCAGTTTCTTTGCGATCCCCTTTCCAAGACCACGGCTTGCTCCTGTTACGATTGCTACTTTTCCTTTTAATCTCATGTTTTTTCCTCCTTTTTTGATAGAAAACGTTTTCAGTTCTCTTTATTTTAATAAGCGGCTCGCGTCGCTTATTATTTCAACTATTCATATCACTTTTTCCTGCCGTATTTTTGTCTTTTCTGATCCGCAGCCTCAATAGAAGAACCACGTACAATCAGTTCCGGCTGCAACACCACCAGATCGTTCTCTGTTCCTTTCCCATCGATCCGTCTCTTCAGCATTTTTACAGCTTCAGAAGCCATAGACTCAAGGGAGATACTAATCGTGGTCAGATCGATACCCGGCTGACTCATGATCGGCGGATTATCTCCTGACACGACAGAAATATCATCCGGAACTCTCACGCCTGCTTCGCTGCATGCCTGAAGAAATCCCAGTGCCATATTATTTGATACGATAAACCCCGCAGTGGGCAGTTCTCCTTTTCTTCTCTCAAAGAATACCTTTGCCGTCTTATACGCCTCTGTCCTTTCCATCGGACACTCCAGTTTGTTTTCCCTGGAAAGGCTGACTCCCGCCGCAGCAAGGGTTTGTTGAAATCCCTCTACACGAAACCTCTGGGAGATGCTGGTTTTAAAGTCTCCGAGCACCAGAAAATTTCTGTGCCCCAGATCCAGCAGATGTTCCGCTACTATTGCGCCGGCGCGGTAATCATTCTGCACCACCTGATCACATTCTATATTAAAGGTACGGTTCAGAAGCACCACCGGACAGGAACACTCCCTGAGTGCCTCCTCAAGAACGCTTTCCTTAGCGGAAACTGTGATAAATAATCCGGCAAAGTCGAACAGACCAATTAGTTCTGACAGGCGATTTCCTCCGCCCATTTCGTCAGCGACCGCATTCATGCTCATGACCATCGGAATATAATCAATCTTTGCCAGCTCCTTCTGAAACGCCACAGCCATAGAAGAATAGTACTGGTTTTCCAGATCTCTCACGATCAGTCCCACAACATTTGTCTTACCTCTGACAAGGCTTCTCGCCACACTGCTGGGGTGATATCCGGTCTTCTTAATCAGATCCTTGATCTCCTGACGCTTTTCCGGATTTACTCCCGGAGTTCCCGAAAACACCCTTGATACAGTTGCAGGCGACACTCCCGCCATATCCGCTATATCTTTGATCGTATATCTTTTCCCTGCTATCTTACTCATTCCTTCCGTTTAAAAGTGTTTTTATTATACAACTGCCGAAAGGAAAATGATAGTGCGAGTTACCGGGTTAATGGATCCATCCTTTCCCTGACCACTCTTTCATCTGATCCGGATCGTGGCCGAAAATCACGGTTGCATTTTTTTCTTTTTGTTCTTTTCTGAGCCTGTCTATGTTGGTTCTGAAAGCTTTCGTAGACGTATTCAGATCCCCTCCGGGTGGAAGGAGATTCTCATAAGAACTCTTCGTATATACCGTGTCTCCTGTGAAGATCATCGTACCTTTCTCCTCCAGTTCGATCTCCATCCCCAGCACCCCTGCCGTATGGCTCTGCTGCTCAAACAGCATCACATCTTCCGCGATCTGCATTCGTCCGGATATCGGTCTGAAACCGACGCCGTTCAATCCGCAGAAAAGCTTTCTTGAATACGCACCGTCCATCCCATCAGATGGGAGATGTACGCGGTAGAGCGCATCCCTAAGCTCCGCTTCTGAGACGATCACATTTTTTGCCGCTTTCGTTCCCTGAAAGTATCGCAGGCCTCCTGTATGATCGAAATGCAGATGCGATAGTACCAGGGTATTGATATCGTCCGGTGCCACCCCCTCTTTTCTCAGTGCGTCTGTTATCTTTACGAATCTTGCGACAGGGAACACTTTTTTTGCCGCCTCCGGATAGGTGTTTCTCCATTCCTCATCATTGCCTGTATCATAGAGAATATACCCCTTCTCAGGATGGCGGATCAGCACTGCGCTGACAGGAGAACTGAACGGCTCGTTTCCCATCCCCGCCACAAGTTCTTCTCCAACCGTCGCAAGACAGCCCAGATCCAGGATCCTTATTTCCAGCCCTCTCATCAGTCAGCCCCCTTTCTGATCTTTATCCGCAGGTCAGCCCTCTGATCTGAACCAGCAAAATTACCACTCATCGCTGAAAACCGCCGGTCTCTTTTCAAAGAACGCTTTGACACATTCTTCCTTTTCTTTCGTCTCGAGGATCTCGTGGGTAAAAATCGTCTCCATGTCAAATTTCTCAGCCGATCTGTTATTGTACCACATTCTTGTACACTGCTTGAACACGCGAACTGTGTGTGGCGGCTGACTGGTGATCTGTTCTGCTGCGCGTGCCGTTCTTTCCTCCAGTTCTTCGGGTATCGTTACCACATTGACAGCTCCGTACTGAAGCATCTGCTCCGCCGTCACCTTCCCCCCTGTCAGACACATATGGTACAGGACTTTCTTTGGAATATCATTCATTGCAAAGCTCATGCCTGCGATGATTCCAAGCTTTACTTCCGGTAGCGTAAACCAGGCAGTGTCATCGGCATATACGATATCGCACGCCATTGCGACCAGCATTCCCGAACCGATAGCGTAGCCATGTACCATTGCAATGATCGGAATATCGCAGTTCTCGATCGCTGTGATCGCCGATCCTACGATCTTCTGGTATTCCGCATGGTTCTGTTTCGTATGTCCCGCGATCTCATTGATATCATTTCCTCCGATAAACCCTTTCCCGGCAGATTTCAGGACAATGCACCTGATCTTTTTGTTCTCTCCCATGTTTCCGAACACCTCGGCCATTTCCCTGTATGCGTCGGCATTCATGGCGTTGATCGGCGGTTTGTTGTATGTAATCCATGCCGTCTTGTCTTTCACTTCGACAGTAAAATATTTGTAATCCATTTTTCTTTCCACCTTTCTCATTTTTACCGGCATCCCTCTTTCGGATCAGTAGAGCCACCGATCTGATTCCGGGATGGGCTCTCTCGCCAGTCTTGTGACCGCTTCCCCCTCAACCACTTTGACCCCATCTTGATTAAAGCAGTCTGTCTGCATGCGCACTCTGCCCTTTCCAAGCTTCTCTTTGCAGGTAACGACTGCCCTGACCGTATCCCCTATGTGGACAGGCGCAAGAAAATTCACGCTCTGGGATATATAAATTGAAGTAGGAAATGCATTGGTAAGTGCGGTCGAGATCAGGCCGGATACCAGCGCACCATGCGCGATCCTTCCTCCAAATGAACTTTTCTTTGCGTATTCCTCGTTAGTGTGCATCGGATTGCAGTCACCCGACACTGCCGCAAAGAGCAGCACGTCCGCTGAAGTAATCGTCTTCTCAAAGGAATTAGAATCTCCAACCTGCAGTTCACTGTAAACATAAGATGACATATCAGATCCCTCCTCCATCCTGATTTAAATCACGCCCTCTGACCTCAGTTTCTCGAGTTCCTCATCCGATTTGTTCAGAAGGCCTTTAAAAATCTCCTCGTTATGCTCTCCGAGAAGAGGCGCGCGCTCCCGGTTCTGGATCGGACGGCTCTTAAGTTTGAGCGGATTTCCCACAAACGGGATCTTGCCAGCTCCCGGGACTTCTGTATATACGACCATCTCACGCTCGATCGAATTCGGATCGTTCAGGATCATATCCAGATTTCTCACTACTCCGAAGGGGACACCGGCCCCTGTCATGATCTCATCTGCCTCCTGAACTGTATGTCTTCCAAACCATTGGGAAGTCAGACGATCCACTGTAAAATAATCTGCCATCCTGTTTTCGATGGTCTGATATTTTTCCTGAAGGAGTTCCGGATCCTGAGTCGCCTCTGCAAATCTTTTATAGTTCGAGTCCGCTCCTGCATGGATGCAGATCCAGCCGTCTTTACACTGGTATACATTTGACGGGCAGGCAAGAGGATCGCCGGTATCATATTTAGGCTCTATCCCAATATCTACCCCATTGACCGCATAACCTGGAAGCCGCGTCTCAAAGAAAGAGAAGAGGCAGTCAAGCATTGCCGTATCGATCCGCTGCCCTTGTCCGGTTCTCTCTCTGTCATAAAGCGCCAGGACGATTGCCAGCGCATTGTAGACCCCGGCCGTATGATCTCCCAGAGGAAGTCCTGTCGGCCTTGGTCCAGTCTTCGTATAATTTATGGCATGCAGTCCGCTCATGGCGGAAGCGATCCCGTCCATCGCCGCTTTATTGCGGTAACGCCCTTCCTGTCCAAACCCTGAAATCGAAGACATGATGATACGCGGATTCAGCTCCTTGCAGGTCTCATAATCAAATCCCAGCTTTGCCATTGTTCCGGGGCGAAAATTCTCAATGATCACATCGGACTGTTTGATCAGATCTGCAAGCATCTCCTTTCCTTCCTCACTTCTCAGATTCAGCGTGATCCCTTTTTTATTACGGTTGAACGCCGTAATATACACGCTCACGCCGTCCTTATACGGACCGAGACGCCTTCCGTCTTCCCCCGTCCCGACACGCTCTATCTTAATCACTTCCGCTCCCATGTCTGCCAGAAGCATCCCGCAGAACGGCGCTGCTATAAACTGTCCAAAGTCCAGAATACGGACTCCTTTTAAAATACCTTCCATAAAAAACCTCCTGTCAAAAAAATTCTGCTGCCTATCGGTTTAAATCCTTTACGCTTTCTCTTAATCTCATTTTTGTTTCAATATAGACCGCCGACGGCGCTTTTTCTCCGTCTTTCATCCTGTCGACGAGCAGCTTTACCGCCGTCATCCCCATTTTCCCGGGATCGGCACAGACGGTCGTAATGCCTTTTCTTTTCGTAGTCGGCGTCTCGTCAAAACACACAACGCTGATATCCTCCGGGACCTGCACGCCGTAATCTGCAAATGCGTCCAGTACCCCTTCCATCATCTGATAATTTCCGCAGAACAGCGCTGTAAAATCACGTCCCGACTTTACAATTTCTTCCCCACATTGATACCCGCTTTTATAATTCAGATCCCCGGGCAGTATACTGTTTTCTGTAACGACCAGTCCGCAGTCATGCATCGCATCCTCATATCCGCGCTTTCTCTCCACTGCGGCATTGGAATACTGACTTCCCGTCAGGTGTCCGATCCTCTTATGCCCCCTGGAGATCAGATAGGCTGTTGCCTGGTACCCTCCATGATAATTATCATTGCAGACCGTATCAAAAGAAGACTGTTTGAGTCCTCTGTTCAGAAATACGGCCGGGCACCGGTTTGTCTCAAGAATCTCTCTGAGCCTGTCGCTCCCGCGGACATTCATAAACAGGATCCCTGCATACCTTTTAAGGAGGTCCATCCTTACATACTTTTCTTCCAGGTCGATCCGGTTATCGCTGTATGTGATCACCGGAATCAGATCCTGTTCCAAAATATACCGGTTCATCACCCGAATGATTTCCATATAATACCAGTTGTCCAGATCGCCTACAATGATCATGACGATCCTTCCGTCTGTCTTCTTCTGACGCAGTTCCACTGCATTTGTACGATAGTTGTATTCTACCAGAAGCTTTTCAATCGCTTCTTTTGTCTCTTTCTTAACATTTCCTCTTCCCGAGATAACTCTCGAAATAGTAGCGGTTGAATATCCGCTGAGCTCTGACAGCTCTTTTATCGTGATCCCCATGCCGTCTCCTCCTGTTGTCCCATCTCCTGCATTTGTTTCGATTCAATCCCGGATCAGACCAGTTTCAAATACAGCCTGGCCACAGTAAGCCGGACGGCATAAATAAGGATTTATACGATTCCGAACAGGAAATAAAGCGCGAGGGTCAAAATACATCCCAGGGTCGTAAACCCGATATTCGTGACAAACATGTATTTATAACTATCCTTTGGCTTGATTCCCGTGTACGTCCAGGCTGTCACCACGCTTCCGGAATGCGGGAAAGAATCCAGTCCGGCTCCTGCCCAGATGATCGAGCGGTGGAGCATTTCAAGCGGAATTCCCTGCTGTGTACACAAAGCCGCATACTGCGGTCCGAGAACGGACAGGAAAATGGCAAGTCCGCTGGAGCAGGATCCCGTCGCACAGGCTACAACTCCGGTAGCGATACATGCAGAGATCAGAGGATTGATGTCCAGGCTGAAAGCCCAGTTCTGAATGATCTCAAATCCGTGGGACGCCTGTACCACTCCGCCGAATCCGGTAACAAACGCTGTGGTCATAAGTGCTACAAGACATTTATCCGCCGCATCGTCAAACAGTTGACGGATATTTTTGAATACTTTTTTGTGGAAAAGAATAACAATAAGGATACATGCAAACGTTAACGCCTGAATGATGATAAAATTTGTATCCCACTCGGACTTAATCACCTGCTGAAGAACGAATATGTACACGATCTCAAGCAGGATCGGAAGGATCGCCAGCCGGAAGGGCGGCTGATCTGCCCGGTTGCTGACATCCAAGGCGTCAAGGTCGTCATCCGGCCCCGGTTCAAATCCGATTCCCTGCTTCTGAAGCATCTTTCTGTTCCACTCCAGCCAGATCACACAGAATACAAAAATGATCGCGGACACGATCAATCCGTTTAAGGCCGCCGCATAAGCAGTCGTTCCAAAAGTCTCTGTCGGCATGATATTCTGTATCGCCGGTGTGCCGGGAAGCCCGCACATTGAAAAGGTACCGCAGCCTGCGAACATCGCCACAATAAAGAGTCTCTTCGGAATATTTCCCTCTTTGAACAGGACAACTGAGATCGGCCAGATCGTAAATACGATCACAAACGTATTGATTCCTGCATAGGAAAGGATCGCCGTGATGATCATCACCGCCAGAAGCCCCCGGCTCGGTCCGATCAGATCTACGATCTTACATGCGATCGACTTGGCCGCCCCCGTAGCGCTCATAAGTGTACCGAGCAGCGCTCCCAGGAAAAACAGGAGAAAATAATTTCCCGCATAATCCTTCATAAACCCGGCGAAATGCACGCTCAGCGCTTCCCACAGATCCATCCGGTTCGTAACAATTACGATCAGTGCGGCCACAAGAGAAGTTGATATCATCCCCCACCCATTGTACGCCATGATGATCAGTACGATCAGACCGGCAAGCAGCCCCAACATTGATATTACATCCATTACCATATTTAGGTTCCTCCTTCTTTCAGTAAAATGTAAAACGTTTTCACTCTTGCCGGAAATCGTCTTCTAAAATGTTTTTTGTCATACCTTCTTTCCTCCATTCATTTTTATTTTATTGATTATGCACAGTATATTAAAATAACTATCTTTTGTCAACAGCAGTTTATACAATCAGGAGATGATGGAATTTTACAGAAAAAAAGTATTTTATTGTGTGTTTTAACCAATATTATTCACTATTTTTTGTGCATATTGCATTTAATTTCCAAATGTCTTCAAACTCACTTGTTATTTAAATGCCGTAAAACAGTGCTTTTCACATCCTTGTTCGAAACAGTCGAAAATTTACATTGTCGTTCAAAAAATATGGAGAATCTCTCTAAATTCTCATCAGGTTTTTCTAAAATGATTTCAATCATTTAAAATACACAATATACTTTCGATTTATTACTTATTTCATCACATAAATTATCCAAATCCGAAAACGTTTGCGTTCGGCTTTTATCCAGCGTCCATCCTTCCGCTTTCTTCCTCACCTCCACAAACCGACGGTAAAGTCCCTCTTCCTCCGCCAGCTCTTCATGGGGCCCTCTCTGGACAATGCGGCCGTCCTCCACGACAAGGATCTGGTCTGCATTCTCCACCGTTGCCAGCCGGTGCGCGATAGTGATAACGGTTTTCCCTTTTGTCAGTTCAGCGAGAGCCCCCTGGATCAGATGCTCGTTCTCCGGGGCGATGCTCGCCGGAAGCTTCAGATCAATGCCGTGAAGTACTTCCTTGATGCTGTTCCCGAACACCTCCAGCTTTGCCAGAGATGTGACCATGGACATGGACAGCATCACACAGAGTACTGACTGGGCAGGGTGCATCTCCCCCGTTGATGCCAGGAACAGGCTCACCGGCAGAGTCCCTAGAAGTGTGGACTGGAAAAACGCGAACGCCAGCTTGAAGGGAACCCAGGTCGAACTCAACCACTTCACGATAAATTTCCGATAATCTTCGATCGCTTTCGAAAATTTCTCGTAGGCCGCCCCGGAATGACCGAATGCCTTGATCACTTCGATCCCTTCCACATACTGAAGCATTGGATTCATTACAGGACGCTGATCACGGACATTGCTGTGGAAAGGGCCAGTTTTCCCCGGCTCCCGGCTGCATACTCCAGAAGGCAGGAAAACCAGCCCTGTTTCTTTTTCTGTGTCATATAGAACTCTCCTTTCTGCCGAAACATTCCGGATATCACTCCTGCATCCATCATGTCCAGCAGTTCCATTATACACAGTCCGTTTTTTTCTTTTCGCTCCGCAGAGGCGGCTCTGCTCCGTTTCGACTATCCTGTTCCAAAACGTCAGGATTGCACAGCCAATGATCTGTTACCGGATTACATTTATTTTATCCGTCCTTCTCCTGACAATATCCTTTCCTGACCTTTCAGTTCGAGATTCCCTATCAAGCATGCCGCTGCCGCCGCCACAATATGGCTCACCAGCACCGCCGTCCAGATCCCGTTCAGTCCGAATCCCAGAAATGAAAGCAGCCATGCCAGGGGCATCCGCACGATCAGATAGTAAAGGATCATGCAGCACAGACTTTTTACCGGTTTCCCCATTCCGTTCACAGCGCCCAGAAAACAGTTTGTCACCGTATTCAGAATATATCCGATCCCAATGATCAGAAAATACGTCCTTACGATCTCCGCTGCCGCCTCACTGTCCACGAACAGGCCGGAAAGAGGTCTTGCGAAAAGAACGACCACCGCTGACAGGACAGCAAGAAGTCCGCATCCATAGATCAGCGAAACTTTTATGTAATCCTTCGCCCTGTCGCACCGCTTTCCTCCGATGCACTGTCCTGTCACCGTCGTCAGCACCATGTTTAGCGCCATCGCCGGATAAAACAGGATGGTCTCCAGTTTTCCCGTGATCCCGTAGGCCGCGATCGCGCTGATCCCGTAGCTGCTCACCAGAGAAGTCAGAAAGCTGGTGCTGACCGCCGGTATACTCTGCTGAAACGCCGCCGGTATCCCCTTGGCAAAGAGCGGTATGATCCACTTTTTACTGAATGCCGAAATGTGGAATGCGAACAGCTTTTTCTTCCACAGATAGATCAGCATAAACACAAGACAGAGTCCCTGAGACAGAAGGGTGGCTTCCGCCGCTCCCCGAAATCCCGTCCAACTGATAAAGAGCGGATCCAGGATCGCGTTTAATATGGTGCAGATCAGCATGGCGATCACCTGAAAGACCGTATTTCCAAAGCTTCGGAGCACTGCGGTAAAATAACAGTAAAGGTACACTGCCAGATAACCGATGAGATAGATCGAAAGATACTCGTACGCCATCTGATATGTCTCCTGCGGCGTCTGCAGAAATGTAAGGATCGGCTTCAGAAGCAGTTCCAGCAGGATCGTCATGCCCCCGGAAAGCAGGACCGCTATGACCAGCGACGTGGCGACAATACTTTCTATACTCTTTTTATCTCTGGCTCCCACAGCCCGGGACAGCAAGATCGAGATCCCGTTTGTGCCTCCCATCGCGATCGAATTCAGGATCAGGATCAAAGGGGTCGCACCCGTAAGCGCAGCATATGCAGTTTCTCCCATCAGGTTTCCGATCCACAGACTGTCCACCAGATTGTATGCCATGTTCAGGAACATGGCTGCCAGCATAGGCAGCGATACCGCCAGCAGACATTTCTTTGTGTCTCCGGAAATAAAATCCATTTCAAAGTTCATAATGATCTCCTCCTTGAGTGATTGAATATTATTCATTTAGTATCTATAAAGAAACCCTGCATAAAAAGCAGGGATTTCTTCCCTTATAAAGTTGTCAGCACATGAATCAAAAACGCCTTGATCCGCTGTACACGCTCCTCGCGTGGGATTTCGTTGTCCAGAAGGATGCCAAGCTGTCCGTACACACAGAAAGAAGCAGCGGCGGCAGTATCCTGTATCTGTGTCTCTCCCCGTTCGTTGGCTTCCTCCAGCAGCTTCTGCACGATCGGCTGCATCTTAGCGCAGATACTCATGGACAGGCGCAGATGGATCTCTCTGCTCCCGGGACCGTGGAACACTTTTTTCATATAACTGTTTTCCTGCTCTGCTTCGATAAAAGTCGGCATCTGCTCCACGATCTCGATCAAAGTCATTCCCTGTTTTTTAAGGATAGACGTCATCTGATCGACCTGGAGCTGCGCATACTGTTCAACCGCTGTATCAAACAGCGCCTCCTTGGAAGGGAAATACCGATAGCACAGCCCCTGCGCCACATTCATCTTTCTCGCGATATCCGAAATGGACGTCTTCTCATACCCTTTTTCGTAGAACAGGCGCATCGCCGTCTCGATGATCTCCTGTTTTCTCTCCGCGGGATCTTTTGAAATACGCATCTTCCTGACCTCCTCTTGCAGAAGAAAGTATATCACTGTCATTTAAAGATGTCAATGAATAACGTTCATTCATTTTATAATACGATTCCTTCTATACTTTTAAGGATCTGTCTTTTATTCTTATCATGCAGATAAGCTTTATTTAAATGAGCTTTCCTGTATTTCAAATAAGTTTCTTCTGTCATATTGACAAGTAATTTTGTAAAGTATCTCTCCCAACTGAAGAACTCTCCACTGTCAATATATTTCTCCGGTTCTTCTAATATTTTCTGAAGATCTTTTCCTTCAATCAATCCTGATTTCAGGATGATCCATTCAAAAGATTCCGGCAGATAAAGTGTTATATTTTTTGCCTTCTCTGCCTGTTTATACAATCTGTTCATTTCCGGACCAATTGCCGCACCATCCGCAACAACACACACTTCTTCATCCTTCACATTTCTTATCAGATTAAAAATATTGGATTTTCCGCCTGCACTTTCGCAGAGTATTCCCTTTTCTCTGCCTGCTGCTTCAAAAAACTCGTATCCGGCATTAGAATCTTCCGTAATAATTCGCGCAGGCTTTACAGGTACATCCTGAATATTTGAATAAATCTGATACATCTGCTGGTATACCCTTTTTGTGTTTTGATACTTTCCGGAAGATCTAAGCCCATATATCTCTTCAACGCTATATGGCAGATTGTAGAGATTTTCTCTGGTGATCAAAACAAAATAGTTATCTGATCCACGTACCGCCTCAGCAAATTCTTCAGTATTGATAAATTCATTATCTTCATCAATAAAAATGATATTTCCAGCCATATTCTCCAAAAGGATTTTCCAGTTTCTTCCTTCCAATATCCTGCATGGCACATCGGAAATCACATCAATCCCGCTCGAATCTCCAAGGTTTTCCACCTGTCTCAGCATATTGATCAGTGTAGTCTTTCCGGTCGCACTGTCTCCCTGTATGATCGTAATATTCCTCTTTATTTCAAACTCATAATGCAACCTGTTATTTTGTATTATAATCCTGTGCTTTCCTCTCATCCGCACCACCTATACATATTGCCCGGCAATCTCTATAAACTCCGCCATATTATGAACTGTATTGCCCGTATTTAGAATCTTTGCTTCAAACCTTTCTGTCCCGAAGTCCATAATGTGCCTCAAATTTATCGTCAGATCCTTTAACTCTCCGATCTTTAAAATCCAGCCGGCACAATTATCACCACACGCCGACGCATTAAATACCTTTCCTGAACTGTCAAATGCCATAAGGATCAGAGTTTTAACGCCGCCGGATAACTCTTTTACTGAAATTGGTCCCAGGACAGGGCTCTCTATCAGGTGACTTCCTATCACGGTGGAATGATCCACATCCTTAATCATATCAACTGCCAGCGGTTCCGTGATCCATTCGTCCTCGTATCTGTTGTCGAAATATGTCGGGGGATAGTAAATTGCCTCATCCATTTTTCCCAGATAAATACTCAGCATCTCGGCCTCCTCGATCATTTTATATTTTCTTAACGTCTCCAGTATAGCACAATTTTTCCTGGCGTTATACAAGTTTCTCAGTGCCCACGGATATCCGTCGCCTCCAACAGATCCGGTCCATCTCCCCAGGAATATACAATATAAAAATCATCACCGTCTGCTTCTTCTGAAAAGAGGACTTCCCCATTTTCTATGCCCTTCACAGTCTTCCCCTCCTGATGTTCTACTACACAGGTCCATTCCTGCTCCCGATAATCGGAATAATAATCTTCCAGCTCATTCAGTGACAATTCACTTTTTATCAGGATCGCGCCGAAATACTGCATTCCGTTTCCGTTCCCGGTCAGTTTTCCGGCCTTATATACGGAATCAACTATTTCCGTTCTGTCCGGAAGCGGGATCTCACATAATTCTGCTTTCGTCCTGTACGCATAGTAATCATTTATAAACGGGATCAAAATGATCCCTCCGATCAACAGTATCAATACTGCAATTCCGACTTTCCCCAGTTTTCTCATACTACATTTCCCTTTTATGCCCCACAGATAAACACTCCTTTAAAGCGGGCTGAAATTGTGCCCGCGATAAAATATTACATTTGTAGTATTTTATTGTCAAGTTTCTGAAAGGTAAAATCTGAAGATATTTTACAAGCCCTCCCGCCTCTCCTGTGATACAATAAGTGTCTGCAGGAGGTGCAATGATGAAAAAAGCGATAAAAACGGCGGTCTACGACGATGAGCTCCGCCTGGAAGCCTACCGCTTCGACGGGATCATGCAGCCCTTCCCCAATCATTTCCACGAATACTATGTGATCGGTCTGGTGGAAAAAGGAGAACGGTGTCTGTCATGCCGTGATCAGGAATATACGATCCGCGCCGGGGATCTGCTCCTTTTTAATCCCGGCGACAATCACGCATGTTCACAGACTGACGGAGGTACCTTTGCCTACCGGAGTATCAATATCTCAAAAGAAATCATATCGGAACTGTCGATGGAAATCACCGGCAGGAAAAACCTCCCCGGATTTTCGCCAACAGTAATCCGTGACAGAGAGGCTGTCTGCTGTTTTCGCACTCTCCACGGTCTGATCATGGAGAGTTCCCGGGAATTTAAAAAGGAAGAAAATCTTCTCCTTCTGCTCGCTCTTCTGATCCGGCGCTACGGACAGCCCTTTGACGAATATGTGCCGGAGTGCCGTGAAGAGATTGAAAGCGCCTGCGCCTTTATGGAAACGCATTATTCTGAGCATATTTCTCTGGAGCAGATCTGCCGTCATTCTGGTTTGAGCAGATCCACACTGCTGCGCGCATTTACAAGATCAAAGGGAGTCACTCCCTATTGCTATCTTGAAAACATACGCATCGGCGCGGCGAAAAAACTGTTGGAGCAGGGCACCGCTCCTGTGGATGCTGCGCTGATGACCGGCTTCTCCGACCAGAGCCATTTCACCAATTATTTCAGCCGGTTCATCGGGATCGCTCCCGGCGTTTACCGGGATATTTTTACCATGAAAGAAAAAACGGGAGGAAGATTACATGAATAGAGATACGACCAAAGGACATCTTGCCGCATTGCTTACAATTCTGATCTGGGGGACTACGTTTATTTCCACCAAAGTGCTCCTGACAGACTTTCAGCCGGTGGAGATTCTGTTTTTCCGCTTTGTGGCTGGAACTATCGCCCTCTTTCTCGTCTGTCCGCGCCTGTTGAAGGGGACGATATGGAAGCAGGAGCTGGTCTTCATGGGCGCAGGGCTGTACGGGGTCTGCCTGTACTATCTGCTGGAAAATATCGCTCTGACCTTTACAATGGCGTCCAACGTAGGTGTCATTATCTCCGTCGCGCCGTTTTTTACCGCACTTCTCTCCCGCCTGTTCCTGAAGCAGGAGGAACGGTTGAACATAGGATTTTTTATCGGATTTCTCGTTGCAATGGCAGGGATCGCCCTGATCAGTTTTAACGGATCTGCCCTGCAGCTTAATCCAGTCGGAGATCTGCTGGCGCTGCTCGCCGCGTTTATATGGGCATGCTATTCCATCCTGACCCGGAAGATCAGTTCCTACGGATACAATACCATCCTGACTACCAGAAGAGTGTTTCTCTACGGACTCATCTTCATGATACCGGTGCTGCTCTTGTCGGATCCCGTCATAGATTTCCCGCGCTTTGCCGACAGGACCAACCTGCTGAATCTTCTGTTTCTCGGACTGGGTGCTTCCGCACTCTGCTTTGTCACGTGGAATTCCGCTGTCCGGCTGTTGGGAGCGGTCAGGACCAGCGTCTATATCTATCTGACCCCTGTGATCACCATCGTGGCTTCTGTCCTGATCCTTCACGAGCCGTTCACGTGGATGACCGGGATCGGAACTGTTCTGACACTGGCCGGGCTGGTTCTCTCGGAGGGAAGGGTATTTAAACGCAAGAATCAAAAATGATATATTTTCCATGCCTTTTTGGGCAGTTCACTCCCTCTCCTTCAGCACCTCCGCCGGCGTCATCGCCTTCACCCTTCTCATCAGCGCAGTCCGGATGAGAAAATATCCTGCGGCGATCCCGGCGAACACGGCCGGGTACATCCACATCTGCCACGACAGGTCCAACCCCGCCGCCACATTGGATACGAGATACGGATAAACAGCGTCGATCAGAAACTTGCTCACCGGAAGGAGTACTGCCGTCCCAGCCATGATCAGTACAAAACTCCCGTCCAGATACAGCTTCCTGATCTCCTTGTCCCGATAGCCGAAGATCTTCATCAGCGCAATGTTCCGGGCTGAGCGGTCGATCATAACCTTCAGCATCTGATACAGGACCACCAGAAAGATCACCGCCGCAACCGCGATCAGTGTAAACATCATTTCCCTCATGACGTCCATGAATACTCCCGCTCCCGTCACAGCATCCTCCCGCATCGACACCGAGTATAGCTGTTCCGGATTCACATCCAGTTCGTGATCTGCATAGACCGCATTATAGTAATCTTCCTTCTGCCCCCACAGTTCCCGCATACTGTCAATATCCATAAACACACAGAGCCCTGCCGAGTACGGAACTACTTCCTTCACCTCAAACCCGTATGACATTTCATCCAGCCTGTCGTTTAAGACCAGGTCGTCTCCCACTGACAGACCGTATTTTTCTGCCACTGAATCAGAGATGCTGATCTGATTCTTCTGCCGGCTGCTGATTTCTGGAAAAAACGGATTTTCCTCGGTCAGCCCTATGACCGTCACCTCCATGTCATATCCCATAACTTCTTTATTCAGCGTTTCCACATAAGCCTCATAGCCGCCTTCCGGCACGGTCCCAGAGGGATATTTGAAAAGGTACATCGCCTCATACCGGATATCCGCCGCGGTGTCGGTCCGTATGTTACTGCAGAGCGCATAGCAGGTAAGCCCCAGCATCAGGATCAGCATGGACACAAACATTCCGCCCAGCACTGCAAAGCTGCTTCGCTTCTCCCGGGTGAGCTGACGGATCTGAAACGTCCGGATATATCCCTGGTCCTGGCGGCACGCTCTTCGCCCTGCCCTCCGGCGTACTCCTCTGCATACGCTCCTGCCCGTTCCCTCTTTCCTGCTCCTTCCCGCTCTTTTCTTCTCCGCATCCTGTTCTCTCCGCAGCAGAGAAAGGGCGGTCCGGTTCAGCCGTTTCCGGATGATCAGCGTATTGACGATCCAGGCAGTCAGGGGCGGCACGATGATCCCGTAGACGAGGAGCAGAGGATTCCAGACCGTCTCCGGCTGAGGCGTGGAATAATAGGAAAACGACTCCCCTGCAAACAGGCTGATCCCCAGCCGGGAATATCCGATCGCAGTACCTATTACGCCGCCTGCCAGACAGAGAAAGGTCGGAAGCATGGTATAGTGGAGCATGAGCTGTCCCCGTTTTACCCCCAGGGCATACAAAGCGCCGATGACAGAACTTTCACTGTCAATAGAATGCACGATAAAGACAGAGATCACATAGGTGATCAGGACGAGAACGATCACTCCTGCCAGCAGCCCCACGCTTTGATTGATCGCAACGTCGTCATTCGCCGCCTTGATCCTGGGATTGGCGTCCGCCGTCGTAAGATCAGTCAGATTCCCAGCCTGATCCGCAGAGATTTTTATGGATGAGAGCATTTCCTTCAACTCTGCGTCCGTCAGCCTATCCCGGAGGATATAGCTGTAGCGATATTCTTCGCTGTGCTCCGCAATACCGCTCTTCAGCAACCCTTCATATGCCTCCGGGGTGACAAAGGCCGTGCCGAACGTCTTCCCGTCGGCAGACATATCCGACACATTCCGCAGACAGTACTCATAATCGGCAGTCGTGACGATCCCGCTGACCGTAAACTCTTTTCCGGCGATCGTCACTGTATCTCCCGTCTCTATCCCGTGGGCGTCCGCATAGATCCGTTCCACCGCCGCTTCATCCGGAGCAGCGGCCTCACTCCCGTCATACAGATCCAGAAGATCGATCTTCTTCCTGTTCTCCATCACCCTCAGAGTGGAACCGTCGTCCATCTGGAAATCCAGATAGAAATGCGCCTCAAGAACGGCGCCGGCGTCTTCCAGTTTCCTCTTTTCCTGCTCAGTCAAAGGCCGGAAAACTCCAAACTGTCCGTCCTCAAGATGGTTCTCTTCCGCATGGGTATTCACGGTACCTATAACGCTCTGCGCCGCTCCCACGATTCCCACTACCATAAACATACAAAGGATGACCAGCAGGAACAGCGCAAGATACCGGAACAGATTTTCCCTCAGATCCCGTATCGTCCTCTTCAAAAATATTTTCTGCATACGCTCCTCCTCTCAGAGTTCCAGTTCCGACGCCGGAACCCTCGTTGTGTTTTCATATTCTCTGCTGATCTGACCGTCCCGTATCCGGATCACTTTATGCGCCATATCCCTGATCGCATCATTGTGCGTCACGATCAGCATGGTAGTCCCGTATCTGCGGTTGATCTTCTCAAGGAGGATAAGGATCTCCTTTGCGGTTCCGGTATCCAGCGCTCCCGTGGGTTCGTCACAGAGCAGAAGGGGCGGGTTCTTAACCAGCGCCCGGGCAATGGCGCACCTCTGCTGCTGTCCACCGGAGAGCTGAGATGGAAATTTGTCCCGGTGCTCCATAAGACCCAGAATCTCCAACAGTTCCCCGGATTCAAGCGGTTCCGCCGAAAGATAACGGCAGACCTCTATATTTTCCCGGACAGTCAGGTTGGGGATCAGGTTGTAGAACTGAAAGACGAATCCCAACGTCTCCCTTCGGTAGTCGGACAGTTCCTCCGGTTTCATCCCGGTGATCTCCTCTCCGCCGATACGGATCCTTCCGCTGTCTGTCGTCTCCAGTCCTCCGATCACATTCAGAAATGTAGATTTTCCGGAACCGGATGGACCGAGGATGACACAGATCTCACCTTTTTCAATCTGCGTGCTGACGCCGTTCAACACATGCACCAGCGCTCCGCCCTCTCCGTAACTCTTTCTGATCTTTTCCACTTCAATATACATATCTGTCCCTCCTTATAATATAACAGTGTTATGTTTTTGTTATTTTTTTAGGACCCTGATCAGGTCCCAAAAATTCACTGCCCGCTCTCGGCAAATGTCTGAAAACCGCCCCGCAGAAAACGGATCGCGATCTTCAACTGCTCCTTCGCCTCTTCTTCTCCCAGCCCGTGGGATATGACGTTGAGCATGGCGTCGATCTGCAGATGCGAGAACCAGTGGATCGCATATTTATTCTGAACGGAAATACTGTTTTCGTCCGCAAGCTTCAGCAGATGCACCGTCTGCATATCCATGATCTCGATCATGCGGTCAAAAAATGCTGTGACCACAGGAAGGTTCCGGCTGCTGAGGATAATATCCGTGACTTTTTTATTCCCGTAACAGATATCCAGGATTGCAAAAGAAGCCCTGATGTCTTCTTCCTCGCCCCTGGCGTCCCCCAGCTCTTTCCAGTTGCACTCCCTCTCCTTTTCATAGTGCGACTCCATCATCTGCAGGATCGGCTCCGTGACCGGAGCGATCACACTCTGAAACAGGTCTTCCTTGTCCTGAAAGAAAAAGTAAAGCGCTCCGGTGGTCACTTCCGCGTTTTTGCAGATCCTCCGCAGAGAGGATCTCTCGTAGCCATATTCCGCGAATTCCTCCGTTGCGGCCTGGAGCAGGCGGGTCTTTGTCTCCTCCGAGATTGTCCCGGCTTTTCTTGACATGGATCTCCACCTCCGTAAATAACACCGTTACTTTACCATGCATCTGTGAAAATGTCAACCACAATCACAGGATAGCCGTGATCACCCCTACCGCAAGGCAGGCTGGCAGTCCCAGCAGCATACCGATACAGGACTGCCTGATATGAAACCAGTAATCCTTATATTCTTTCATATCTTCCGTACCCGGGATCCGGACCTTTCGTGAATGGCAGAACCAGATGCAGTCAAGAACCAGCGCATCATACCAGTCAATGATCAGCCAGATCAGATAGGACTCCGCAAATCCCTGCAAAAATGTGTCCGCGCCGTTGTATTTTTTCAGGACAAGAGCGAATATCAGCACAAAAGCTGCCGCCGCGATCCCTTTCCGGATGATATCTGCCCTGGTAAAGCGCTGCTTTCTCTCAGCGATCAGGCCCAGTTCAATACACTTTTCCCGGATATCAGGAGGATAATCTCCCACCGAGGTCAATGGATCTTTCAATGTTAAAGTCACTATGATAATTGTAAATAAGAGAATTCCGATCAGGCTTTCAATAAGAATTGTCATCTTTCTTCTCCTCTTTTCTCTTTATCTTTTTTTCTCTTCCCAGTGCTTTCACCCTCCGGGCAGCTAAAAACTGATCTACAGAAAGAAATTTCCGTGCAGTCAGCAGGATCTACAGACTGTTTATCAATTCCACTACCTGCCCAACATTCTTCTTCCCAAACACAACCTTTTTCCCGTCATTGATCACAAGGCAGGGGACGCTCATCACTTGATACCGGTCTTTTAACGCCGGAAAATGATTCAGATCGTAGACTTCCGCTGTCACAAAAGGATTCTCCGCCGCAATGCGCTGGGCAGCCGTTACCAGTTCCGGACACATGGTGCAGGACAGGGAGACCAGAATCTTCATATTGACTGTTCCTGATATTTCCCGCACGTCTGACAGCGTTTTCTCATCCAGTGGCTGGCCGGGTCCCGCCGTGTTGTAAAGCCCAAGAACAAACGAAGTAAATTCATGTCCGCCGGGCACTCCGTGAAAGGCGAGGCCGCTCCACTCTCCATCCTTCCTGCATACCCGCACACAGGGCAGTTCCTCTGCTTTCACCGGAACAGAATCCGGGTCAGATAACCGGATGGTTTTCAACTGTATCTTTTCAGTTAGCCCGGCAAGCTCTTCTGCATAGTTCTTCAGTTCCTCTGAAAGAGGCGTATCAGCCAGATACAGCTCCAGTATCAGCGCAGAAGACATTTTATCGAACATGGCACTTAACTGTGCGGTCATCTCCGGAGTAAAGGTGCCGGCTGATCCCGTACTACGGCTGTCTGCGTTTTTCTCGGAAATGTCCGGTAACTTTCCAGAAGAAACTGCCGATGGCTGCTCCGGATGAAACCCTGTCTTTTTCTGCATAGCGGCAGCGTAGCGCTCCAGTTCTGTCGCCGCAAGAGCACCGTCTCCCACTGCCGTGACCACCTGCCGCAAAGGTTTGATACATACGTCCCCGGCGGCATACAACCCTTCACAGCTTGTCTTCATCAGACGGTCTGTCACGATATAACCTCGCTCGTCACACTCCGCGGTCCCTCTCACCAGATCCGTGGCGGGCTCATATCCGGCAAAGACGAAGACTCCGAAATTTTCTCCTCCCGGCGGCCGGTATTCCGTGATCTCTCCCGTGACGGTATTCCGATAGCGCAGACATTCAAGCGTACTTTCTCCCGACACCTCGATCACTTCCCTATTCGTGAGCACAGTGATCTTCTCATGCTTCAGCGCCGGCTCCGCGGCAGACGGCGCACAACTGAATCCGTTTCCCCGGATCAGAATCGTCACATGGCGCGCATATTTTGTCAGAAATACGCTCTCCTCGGCAGCCGCGAATCCGCCGCCGATCACAAAGACGTCTCTTCCGGTAAAAAATTCCCCGTCACAGGTAGCACAGTAGGCGATCCCTCTTCCGCGGAATTCCTCTTCTCCCTGAAATCCCACCTTGCGGGGATGAGCTCCGGCGGCCAGCAGCACGCCGAAACAGGAGAGCTCACCGCGGCTGGTCTTTACTTTTTTGATATTGCCGGACATCTCAAGCTCCGTCACTTCCGCAAGCAGAAATTCCGCACCGAAGTGCTGAGCCTGCCTGCGCATGCTCTCAGTCAGCGCTCTTCCTGACGTGTGCTCCACTCCCGGATAGTTCACTACCTCTTCTGTGATCACGATCTGACCTCCGAACTGCTCCTTTTCCACAACAACAACGCGATAACGTGCCCTCGCCAGATAGAGTGCGGCAGTCAGTCCGGCCGGACCGCCCCCGATCACAACTACATCATATAATTCCTTCATCATTTTCTACCTCGTATAATAAGCCTTTTATTATTTCGGGGGCAGCACACAGCCGCCCCCTTCTTTCAAGTCTCTTTTTGTTTATAACTGACCGACCAGATCCAGACTCGGTTTCAGCGTCTCTGCCCCCGGCTGCCATTTCGCCGGGCACACCTC
>DWUT01000013.1 GCA_019120615.1 Candidatus Mediterraneibacter norfolkensis | reverse complement strand
AAGCAGGTGAATAAGTGGTCAATATAGTTGTTCAAATATCAAAATATATCATCATCATACTGATGGCGGCTTACACATTTTCGTGCTTCTCGATCTTTACGCGGAATTATGAAGACGAGGAACGCAGAGTGCTGATCCGGCAGAATGTCCTTATGTTCCTTCTGCAGTTTGCCGCCTTCGGCGCCATGTATCTGGCAGCTGACGATATCAGGATCATGTTTATTTATGCGGCACTGGCTGTGACGCTCTTAGCAGTGATCCTGCTGTACAATCTGATCTATCCGAATGTATCCAGGCTGGTCGTCAATAACATGTGTATGCTGATCAATGCGGGGATGATCATGATCACCCGTCTGTCATCTGATAATGCGTCCTCCTATGGAAGCGCAGTCAGACAGATGATCTTTGTCGTGCTTGGGATCGTTTTCGGCCTGACTGTGCCGGTCCTGATCCGGAAATTGAAAGTTCTGGAAAACTGGACATATATCTACGCCGGAGTTGGCGGCGCGGCGCTTCTGATCGTCGCTGTCTTTGCGGTTTCATCCGGCGGTGCGAAGCTCAGCTTTGATCTGGGACCGATCAGTATACAGCCTTCGGAGTTTGTAAAGATCCTTTTTGTTTTTTTTGTGGCATCCAGCCTGAAGAAGTCTGTGGAATTTAAAAACATAGTCGTTACTACAGCGGTTGCGGCGGGACATGTACTGATCCTTGTGCTGTCCACGGATCTGGGTGCGGCGCTGATCTTCTTTGTGGTGTATCTGATCATGCTCTATGTGGCCACGAGACAGCCGCTGTACGCACTGGCGGGAATCGCGGCAGGGGTGCTCGCGGCTGTTATAGGGTACCATCTGTTCTCCCACATCCAGGTGAGAGTACAGGCGTGGCAGGATCCGTTTGCCGCCTACAGCGGAGGAGGATATCAGCTGGCGCAGTCCCTCTTTGCGATCGGGACCGGGAGCTGGTTCGGGACCGGACTGTTCCAGGGACAGCCGGACATGATACCGGTTGCGGAGACGGATTTTATATTTTCTGCGATCACAGAGGAGATGGGGGTGATCTACGCACTCTGCCTCATCCTGATCTGTGTGAGCTGTTATGTGATGTTCCTCAACATCGCAATGGAACTGCGGGATCCGTTCTATAAACTGATCGCGCTGGGATTAGGCACATGTTATATCTTTCAGGTGTTTCTTCAGATTGGAGGCGTGACAAAGTTCATCCCTTCCACCGGAGTGACACTGCCTCTTGTAAGTTACGGAGGAAGCTCTCTTCTGAGTACCATGATCATGTTCGGGATCATTCAGGGGCTGTATATTATCCGTGAGGACGAAGAGGAAGAGCGGATTGAAAGAAAAAGAGAGAGAGAGTTGAGAAATGAGCCGAGAAAGACGAACAGAAAGAACACAGCAAAGACAAGACCGAGGTTCGAGGAAGTCCCAAAACAAAGAACGCGCAGGAAACAAAGAGTTCGCTAGGGTGACCTACTTCTTTGTTATTCTTTTTATCGCCCTGATCGCTTATGTCATATATTTCACTGTGGTGCGGGCGCGCACTGTCGTAAACAGCCCGTATAACCAGAGGCAGGATTCCTTTGCGGAGACTGTAGTCCGGGGTGACATTGTGGACAGGAACGGGAACGTCCTTGCAACGACCACGGTGGGAGATGACGGATCCGAGACAAGATCCTATCCATATGGGAATGTATTCTCACATGTAGTTGGATACAGTGATTCTGACCTTGGAAATACGGGGTTGGAGTCTGTTGAGAACTTTGAGCTTCTCACATCCAACGCGTTTTTCCTTGAAAAGCTGCAGAATCAGTTTACAGATTCAAAGAACCGGGGGGATACTGTCGTGACGACACTTGATGCGGAACTTCAGCAGGCGTCCTATGACGCGCTGGGAGATAACCGGGGAGCTGTGGTCGTGATGGAGGCGAGCACAGGAAAGATCCTGTCCATGGTATCGAAGCCGGACTATGATCCGAATACGATCCTCAGTGACTGGTCCACCCTGAACACGGATGAAGACAACAGTCCTCTTCTGAACAGAGCGACACAGGGGTCCTATGCGCCCGGATCTACATTCAAAATCGTGACGACGCTGGCATTTATGAGACAGAACAGCAATTATGCCAATTATACCTATGACTGTATCGGAGAGATCACGACCGGGGATACGACGATCCACTGCTTTGACGGGACGGCTCACGGATATGAGGATCTCAGGTCTTCGATCGCCAATTCCTGTAACGCATCTTTTGCAAACATCGGTACACTGCTCGATATAGACGGGTACAGAGATACGGCAGAGGATCTTCTTTTCAACAGTGATCTTCCGTCTGTACTCGGATATACGAAAAGTTCTTTCGCGCTGACATCGGATTCCGGTGAAGCGGAGATCATGATGACGGCGATGGGCCAGGGAAAGACGACGGTAAGCCCCTACCATATGGCTCTGATCACCCAGGCGATCGCAAACGGGGGGACACTGATGGAACCTTACCTGGTGGACAGCGTCACCAATTATACGGGAACAGAGATCAGGAGGAACGTGCCAAAAAGCTACCGGCGCCTTATGACGTCGGATGAAGCGGCACAGCTGAAGGAGTATATGGCTGCGGTCGTGGAAGAGGGGACCGGTTCGGTTCTGAGCGGCGCCTCCTACAGTGCGGCAGGGAAGACCGGTACTGCTGAGTACAGCATGTCGGATGGAGAGAAGACTCACTCCTGGTTTATGGGATTTACAAACGTAGACAATCCAGAACTGGTCATCAGTGTGATCACAGAAGGTTCAGACGGAAGTGCCAGTGGAAAGGCTGTGTCCATAGCGAGACAGATCCTTGATTCATATTATGATTGACGGGGATGACCGAATATGCAGGTAAAGTTTTACCATGATCTCTATGTCAGTGAAACCTGGATGAATAAAAAAAGAAAGATCATGAAAAAATTAAAGGAAAACAGACTGCAGCCCGGAGTGTATATCATTACTCTTGCGGGAGGGGAGCAGAACAACCTGGAATTTTATTCCAGTACGCTCCTGAAACAGCGTTTTTTTGAAAAAAAGGAACTGTTTGTCGTGGGAATCGCTGACGGATATATGGACGCGGTGTATATGGTGGAACGCATCACGGACGATGTGTTCCGCAAAACAGGGGAGACGCAGATCCGCCGGTATCTTCTCGCGCGCCAGGATGAATATGAAAGAACAGGAAGGTAATACTGATGTTACATATACTTCTTTTAATGTTAAAGATCATCGGGATCCTGCTCCTTATCCTTCTTGGACTGGTCCTTCTGCTTTTCCTGATGATCTCCATTTGTCCGCTGAAATACAGAGGAGAAGTATCCTGCCAGGGGGATCCGGAGACACTTTCCGGGCAGCTTCGATTTCACTGGCTCTTTCATCTGATCGCAGGAGAAGTGATATATCAGGGCGGGGAGACGAACTGGAAGCTGCGGGCGGCCTGGAAGAGTATGGGGGGCGTGGAAGCTGAAGCACCGGATAAAAAAGAGGAGGAGAAACCGGAAGAAAAAAGCAGCGTGGAAGAGGGGACGGCGCTGCAGGAAAACCGGAGTGTGAAAGAAGTAGAGAAATCACAGGGAAGCCGGAATGAGGACGAAAGCTGCGAAAATCAGGCAGATCAAACACCGGAGATGACAGTACAGATTTCAGAGAAAGATCATAGCCCTGATTCGCCTGCGGACACGGAGGAGAAGCGCCGAAAGACTGCCCGAAAAGGGCATCGGATACGAGAAAAGGAGATATCGAAAAAACAGGCAAAAAAACAATCTTTCTCAGACCGTTTTGAAAAATATACAAAACGGATAAAATATACATTTCGAAGCTTCTGTGATAAAATAAAGTCATTGGGAAAGAAAAAGAACCGGCTGAAAGCGTTTGTTGAAAATGAGACGCACAGGAAAGCTTTTTTTCGTGCGATGCATGAACTGAAAAGATTTTTTCGTTTTCTCCGGCCAAAGAAAATGAATGTTCATATCGAATTCGGATGCAAGAACCCGGAGTATACCGGATATTTTCTGGCAGGAATCAGCATGATCTATCCGATGATCGGAGAGTACACACAACTGCAGCCGGATTTTGATCGGAGGATCTTAAAAGGGCAGGCCTGTATCGAAGGAAAATTCCGGGTCATATATGTACTCATCATTGCGTGGAATCTGATCTGGGATAAAAATGTAAGGACAACATACCGGCATATCCGGAAATTTAAACTATAGCGATCATAAGAGGAGGATTAGAAAATGGCTGACGGAAATAACTTTAAAGCGACGGTGGAGGCGCTTTTCGAGGGGATGGACAGTGTCGTAACATCAAAAACAGTAGTAGGAGAGGCGATCCATATTAATGGGACGATCATTCTTCCTCTTGTGGACGTGTCTTTCGGAATTGGAGCAGGTGCATTTAACGCGGAGAAAAAAGAAAAAGGGATGGGCGGCATGGGAGGAAAGATTTCGCCCAGCGCCGTGATCGTGATCCAGGACGGAAGGACGAAGCTCGTAAATATCAAAAATCAGGATACGATCACAAAGATACTTGATATGATCCCTGATGTAGTCGACCGTTTTACATCGGATAAGGAAGAGCGTATGACGGAGAAAGAGGTAATGGATATTCTCGATTCAGAGGAAGATTCATAATCGGAAGAACAAAAGCATAGAATGTGGTAAGAGAAATGTCGGGAGCGGCAGAATGAAAAAGGTACTGGGATTTGCGCTGTTCTGCATGGCGCTGGGAATATTCATCATGATGCTGCTTCCGAATCTTGTCTGGGGCGTGATCATACTGGTGGTGCTGCTGCTGGCGGGGTATCGGCTGTTCTGCTGTTAGTAAAAGTGGCGGCATCCGTTTGAACCTGCCGATTGATAATAACTCTGGCGGCGTCCGTTTGAACCTGCGGTCAGCTCGATTCCGCTGCGCTGCATCTCGCTGACCGGGCGTTCGCCCTATAAAAGAATAAAAAAGAGATTGATCATAAGCAAGCTTACATCAATCTCTTTTTCATTCTTTTGCAGGTTCAAACTATTACGCACGTTCTACGAGGCCTGATCTTAAGCAGGATGTACAAACGTACATTTTCTTGGAGCCGCCTTCTGTCTTTACTCTGACGGACTTCACATTTGATTTCCACATTTTTGGTGTTTTTCTATGAGAGTGGCTTACGTTGTTCCCAAAGTGAGCACCCTTTTCGCAAATAGCACATTTAGCCATGACTGCACCTCCTAACGATCTGAACTGGTCATTTAGACTCATAACAATGATATTCTATCAGAAAGATTTTCCCTTTGCAAGTATTTTTTAAAAAAATTGAAACTATGTTGTAAAAAGAATGAACTGATAGTATAATAATCATGTTATTTGTGGAAAAATCCAATAGTAGAACTGGAGGTAATAAATGATGAAGGGAAGTATGAGCACAGATCTTGGAATCATTACGATCAACCCGGAAGTGATCGCCAAATACGCGGGGTCAGTCGCGGTCGAATGCTTCGGCATAGTGGGGATGGCTGCTGTGAATATGAAGGACGGACTGGTGCGCCTTCTGAAAAAGGACAGCCTGACGCACGGGATTCAGGTTGAGATCTCTGACGAGAATACCCTTACTCTGAATTTTCATGTCATAGTTTCCTATGGCGTGAACATCCTTTCGGTCTCTGACAACCTTATGAGCAATGTAAAATATAAGGTAGAAGAATTTACCGGCATGACGGTGGATAAGATCAACATCTTCGTTGAAGGTGTGAGAGTGATAGATTAAGGAGGAGTTTGTCGTGGCTGTTAAGACGATAAATACGGAGATGCTCAGGAAGATGTTTCTTGCCGGAGCAGCAAATCTGGAAGCAAAAAAAGAATACATCAATGAACTGAATGTATTTCCTGTACCGGACGGAGATACGGGAACAAATATGACGCTGACGATCATGTCTGCTGCGAAGGAAGTAAGTGCTCTGGAAAACCCGGATATGGTATCTATGGCAAAGGCAATCTCTTCTGGCTCACTGCGGGGGGCAAGAGGAAATTCAGGAGTAATCCTTTCCCAGCTTCTCCGTGGATTTACAAAAGAGATCAGAGAGTATGAGGAGATCGATGCAAATATTCTTGCAAAAGCCTGTGAGAGGGCAACTGCCACAGCTTATAAAGCTGTTATGAAACCGAAGGAAGGAACGATCCTGACCGTCGCGAAAGGCGCGGCACAGAAAGCCGCGGAACTGGCGGAGGCTACAGATGATCTGGAAGTGTTCATCCCTGAGGTGATCAAATATGCCGAGGAGGTCCTGGAACAGACTCCGGAGATGCTTCCTGTCCTCAAGGAGGCGGGAGTTGTGGACTCCGGCGGGCAGGGGCTGATAGAGGTTCTTCGCGGCGCTTATGACGCTTTCCTTGGAAAGGAGATTGACTATTCTTCTATTGAAGCCGGACAGGCTCCTAAGATGGTGAAGCCGGACCAGCAGGTGGAAGCGGATATTAAGTTCGGCTACTGTACAGAATTCATTATCATGACGGAAAAGGAATTTACAGAAAAAGATGAGAATGAATTCAAGGCGTATCTTGAGTCTATCGGTGATTCTATTGTCTGTGTTGCAGATGATGATGTGGTGAAAGTGCATGTCCATACGAATGATCCGGGACTTGCTATACAGAAAGCGCTCACATACGGTCAGCTCTCCAGGATGAAGATCGATAATATGAGAGAGGAGCACCATGAGAAGCTGATCCGTGATGCGGAAAAAGTTGCGGCACAGCAGATGAAGAGTGCTCAGGAGAAGAAAAAGAAAGAGCCCAGAAAAGCGGTCGGATTTATTGCGGTATCCATCGGAGAAGGAATGAATGAGATCTTCCGTGAACTGGGAGTGGACTATATCATTGAAGGCGGTCAGACAATGAACCCGAGTACGGATGATATGCTGACGGCGATCGACAATGTGAATGCGGATCACATTTTTATCCTTCCGAATAATAAAAATATTATACTTGCGGCAAATCAGGCACAGTCCCTTACAAAGGACAAGGATATTCTCGTGATCCCGACAAAGACGGTTCCTCAGGGAATCACGGCTGTGATCAGTTATATGCCTGAGGCGGATGTGGACACCAATCTGGAGTCCATGAAGGAAGCGATCAAGAATGTAAAAACCGGCCAGGTGACCTACGCTGTCCGGGATACGCATATCGATGACAAGGAGATCCATGAAGGAGACATTATGGGTATCGGGGATCAGGGGATCCTTTCTGTCGGACAGTCTGTAGAGACGGCGGCGAAAGAGATGCTGGAACAGATGGTTGACGAGGACTCGGAACTGATCAGTCTTTATTACGGTCAGGATGTTCTTCCGGAGGATGCGGAGAAATTTGCGGCTTCTGTGGAGGAACTGTATCCGGATGTTGATCTTGACCTTCATTCGGGCGGACAGCCGATCTACTATTACGTGATCTCTGTGGAGTAGAGATCAGTCCTGTGCAATGCGGAAAAAGGAAAATAAACCAGAAAATTTTCAGGGACACTCTTCACGGATGAGGAGCGTCCCGATTTTTTAAGAAAGTGACGGGTAATATAGGGAGAGTTAGGGAATGAATGAGAGATCACAGATTATCGAGATGAAAGGGATCGGAGAAAAGACAGCCTCGCTGTTCTCAAAAGTCGGCATCACGACTGTGGGAGATCTGATCCGCTATTATCCCAGAACGTATGAGATCTTTGAAGATCCGGTCCCCATTGCGGAAGTCAGCGAGGGGAGCGTCTGTACGGTGACAGGCGCGGTGTTTGGAAGGATCCAGGTGTCGGGGAACAGAAATCTTCAGGTGACTACTCTCTATCTGAAAGATCTGACAGGTACGCTAAAGGTGATCTGGTTCCGGATGCCATTCCTCAGAACAACACTGGGAAAAGGCGGGGCGCTTACCTTGCGGGGACGTGTGCTCCGAAAGCGGGATGGGCTGGTAATGGAACATCCGGAGATCTATTATCCGGCGTCCAAATACGAAGAAAAGAAAGATTCCATGCAGCCGGCGTACACACTGACAGCGGGACTGACAAACAACGCGGTGATCAAGTCGGTCAGACAGGCGCTGGAGCATGCAAGCGACAGGATGGATATCCTCCCTCAGTCTCTGGCGGAGAAGTATCATTTCATGCCTTATGAGACAGCGGTAAAGAAAATGCATTTTCCGGAAAATAAAGCAGAGTTTTCTGAGGCGAGGAAGCGATTTGTTTTCGAGGAATTTCTTGTCTTTACGCTCTCTCTGAGAAAGCTGAAGGACAGGGATGACCGGATGGTCAACTCCTTTGCAATGGCTGACCGGCCTGAGATCGAACGCTTTCTGGAAGCGCTTCCGTACAGCCTTACCGGAGCTCAGCAGAAAGTCTGGAAAGAAATCCGGTCTGACATGCAGGGAGAGTTTGTCATGTCCAGACTTGTCCAGGGGGATGTGGGATCCGGAAAGACGGTGATCGCATTTCTCGCGCTTCTTCTGGCAGGACTGAACGGGTATCAGGGGGCGCTGATGGCTCCGACGGAAGTGCTGGCAAGACAGCATTTTGAAAATATATCCGGCATGCTCTCAGAGTATGGCCTTCCTCTGAGAGCTGAACTTCTCACAGGATCTATGACGGCAAAACAGAAACGGGAGGCGTACGAAAGGATCGAATGTGGGGAGGTCTCGATCGTGATCGGGACCCATGCCCTGATCCAGGACAAGGTGGTTTACCGGAATCTGGCGCTGGTGGTGACAGACGAGCAGCATCGGTTCGGCGTAAAACAGAGGGAGGCGCTGGCTGGGAAAGGAAGTATGCCTCATATCCTTGTGATGAGCGCGACTCCGATCCCGAGGACTCTGGCGATCATCCTCTACGGCGATCTGGACATCTCGGTGATCGACGAGATGCCGAAGAACCGGCTTCCCATCAAGAACTGCGTTGTAGACACAGGTTATCGAAAGAAAGCATACAGCTTTATGAAAAAGCAGGTCGGGGAAGGCAGACAGTGCTATGTGATCTGTCCTATGGTGGAGGAGAGCGAGGCTCTGGAGGCGGAAAATGTTCTGGATTATTCGGAGATGCTCTCGGAGGTTATGGGGGATACTGTAAAGGTAGGATGTCTTCATGGAAGGATGAAACAGCAGGAAAAGGATGAGATCATGGAGGCATTCGGAAAAAATGAAATACAGATCCTGGTCTCGACGACCGTTGTGGAGGTGGGGATCGATGTGCCAAACGCCACGGTGATCATGATCGAAAACGCGGAGCGATTCGGACTTGCACAGCTTCACCAGCTTCGGGGGAGAGTGGGAAGAGGAAAATATCAGTCGTACTGTATCTTTATGACCGGTTCAAAGTCGGATGAGACGAAAGAGAGGCTTGATATCCTGAACCATTCCAACGACGGCTTCTTTATCGCGGGTGAGGATCTCCGTCTCCGGGGACCCGGCGATCTTTTCGGCATCCGGCAGAGCGGGATCATGGACTTTAAGCTGGGTGATGTGTTCCAGGATTCTGTGATCCTCAAACAGGCGGCGGAAGCCGCCGGACGGATCCTGAGAGAGGATCCCGAACTGAAAAGACCGGAATACACAAAACTTTCGGAGGCGCTTCAGAGGTATATAACAGATCAGAATCTGGAGGCGACATTGTAACAGAAGCGCTCCTGTACGCATGCGTACTTAAAAATCATGATAACACAAATTTCCAGTTTAAAAGATTTTGTCCTCCATATACTAACATCGTAACAGAAACGAACGGAAGCGGATGTATGACAGATGGCTGCATCAAAGCGGCGGACTACATACAGATGCAGCCGGAAGGATCTGTTACAGAACACAGGAAAGTGACTGTCAAAGTTACTAAAATGCAAAAGGAGGAAACAAAAATGGCAAGTCGTTCATCTAACAGAGCAGCAGTGCCTGAGGCAAAGGGCGCGCTGGACAAATTCAAGTACGAGGTGGCTAACGAACTCGGGGTACCGTTATCTGACGGCTACAACGGAGACCTTACCTCCAAGCAGAACGGATCTGTAGGTGGATATATGGTCAAGAAAATGATCGAACAGCAGGAAAAACAGATGGCTGGGAAATAACATCCCGGACCGGAGAAAATGACGCGGCCTGTCCCTGATCGGAACAGGATGACAGAGCCGCAGAAGGGAAAGGCACTCGGGATTGACCTGAGTGCTTTTTTCTGCTAAAATTCAGCATAGTTAGATAAGAGAGGTGTCGGGATATGAGAGTGATTGCCGGAAGCGCGAAAAGACTCCGACTTAAGACTTTGGAGGGCATGGATACCAGACCGACCACGGACCGGATCAAGGAGACTCTGTTCAATATGATCGGGCCGTCCATGTATGACTGCAGATTTCTGGATCTCTTCAGCGGAAGCGGAGGGATTGGGATCGAGGCGCTGAGCCGGGGAGCCCGGGAGGCCGTGTTTGTGGAGAACAACCCCAGGGCGATGGCGTGTATAAAGGAAAACTTAAGGTTTACGAGGCTGGAGGGCAGAGCGGTCACCATGACGAGAGATGTGATGAACGCGCTTTATCAGCTGGAAGGCGAAAAGACCTTTGATTTTATTTTCATGGATCCGCCTTATGACCGCGGACTGGAGAAAACAGTCCTTGAATATCTTGCCGGTTCAGAACTGGTGTATGAGGACACGGTCATCATTGCCGAGGCTTCGAAGGAAACGGATTTTTCCTATGCGGAGAGACTGGGATTTGAAGTGACCAGAGAGAAATTATATAAGACAAACAAGCATGTGTTTCTGGTAAGAGCGGGAAAGGAAGAAATATGTTGAGAGCAGTCTATCCGGGGAGCTTTGACCCGGTTACATACGGACATTATGATATCGTTTTAAGATCCTGCAAGATCGTGGACGAATTAATTGTCGGAGTGTTGAACAATAAAGCGAAAATGCCGTTGTTTTCTGTGGAAGAACGTGTTAAAATGTTAAAGGAAGTGACGAAAGATCTGCCGAATGTCAGGATTCAGCCTTTTGACGGGCTTCTGGTGGATTTCGCGACGAGAGTAAACGCAGACGTCGTGATCAGAGGACTGAGGGCGATCACTGATTTTGAATATGAACTGCAGATGTCACAGACGAATCACAAGCTGGCTCCGAATGTGGAGACCATGTTTCTGACGACGAGTATAGAATATTCTTATTTAAGTTCTACTACAGTAAGGGAAATCGCTGCTTTTGGGGGAGATCTGTCACAGTTTGTGCCGGAAGCAGTGGCCGAAGAACTTCGGAAAAAGATGAATACAAAAAGGAGAGTGTAACAATGAGCAGCCGTATTGAGCAGATTATTGAAGAGATCGAGGAGTACATCGACAGAGACTGTAAGTTTCAGCCTCTTTCTACGACCAAGATCATTGTAAATAAGGAACATCTGGACGAGCTCCTTCGGGAACTGCGCATGAAGACTCCGGATGAGATCAAGCGTTATCAGAAGATCATCGCGAACCGGGACGCGATCCTGGCAGATGCGAAGGCGAAGGCGGACGCCATGATCGAAGAAGCTCAGGTTCAGACAACAGAGCTTGTCAGCGAGCATGAGATCATGCAGCAGGCCTACGCGCAGGCAAATGAGATCGTGACTCAGGCGACCGCGCAGGCCCAGGAGATCATTGATAATGCGACAAGAGACGCGAATACGATCCGCATCGGGGCGATCCAGTACACGGACGATCTTCTTGCAAACGCAGAGAGCATCATCGGACATACACTCGACAGTTATACTACAAAATACGACGGCCTGATCAATTCTCTCCAGGAGTGCTATGACACTGTCCGTTCCAACCGTGCCGAACTGGAGGTTCCGGAGGAGGAAGGGTATGATTCCCAGGATGATATCGGCTAGGTGCCGGAAAAAAGAAGACAGAGGACTGCCAGCAGACTGGCTGCCAATGCGGCAGCCAGTTTTTCTATGATATAGGGCAGGATCTTAAGCCCGGTTCCGTCCAGCATACAGCGTGTCTGGGCGGCAGAGCAGAATCCGCCGAAAGAGGTCAGCCCGATGACAGCAGGATAGCAGATAAGCGGGGCCGGCAGATTCTCTTTCAGGAGCATAATTCCGTTGGTCATCTCCAGTGATGGGGCGGCAAGAAGGAAGAGCTGCCGGGATATCGGGAGCATGTTCAGAAGGGACAGAAGGACGGAGAACACGATGATATAGCCGCCCACTTTCACGATGGCTTCAAAGCTGTCCATAAGACAGGCGTCCAGGTCGGAAAAACGAAAGGAACTCTTTGCGGAAAGCGTCTCCTGGTCCGGTTCCGGGAAAAATCTTCTGCCGTGAAGGTAAAATCTCCGGAACAGGAAGCTCAAAAGGAGAGGCGTGAGGATAAGAATACCCAGAGTGGGGAAAAGCAGTTCCTCCTGGCCGAATGTCTTCCAGACAATGAAATTAATGATAAAGATCGGGCTTGTATTATTGCAGAAGGAGAGCAGATACTCAGCCTCATCCCGGGTGATCAGATCTTTTTTCAGAAGATCCGCGGTTACTTTTGCTCCCATGGGGTATCCGCACAGGAATCCTGCCAGGACAGCGAATGCCCCGGGGTGAGAGACTCTAAGAAGGTGACGCAGCGGTTTTCCGAACAGCCCGGCAACGAAGCGCAGTCCTCCGGTCGACATCAGCAGGCTGGTGACGACCAGAAAGGGAAAGAGTGTCGGGAAGATGATCTGAAACCACAGGAGAAGCCCTTCACTTGCCCCGTTAAAAACTGCTTTCGGAAAAAGGAGCATGGTCGCGAACAGCGCGGTGACGACGATCCCCGCCGGGAAATGTTTCATAGGAAGATCCACCCTTATATCCGGTGTTATTTCAGGTATATGACCGGGGAATGATTTTTATGAGAGGTACATATGGTAAAAGAAAAAGGTGATTTTTCTGAGAAAGGTAAAACTGCCGGTGCCGGTATTTTTCCTGTTCCTGCTTGCCCTTTTCACAGCGCTCTGGATTCCCCGTCTGAGATATATAAGCCAGACCGGCAGACTGACAGAGGAGATTCTTTCTTCGGCGGATTTCAGGAGTCAGCCTGTCAGCGATGAGATGATGCGGTTTGTAAAGTCGTGGGACTCTCCCGGAGAGGCTGTGGGACTGTTCTGGCTGGAAAGCGATTTCCTCCGGGAGAAGACGGATCTGTCCGTGGAAAATCTGACGGAACGAAGAGAGAGATGGGCGGTTCTTCCCGGATGGAGTACATACCTTGCGGCGTGTCAGGCAGTCTGGGATGACGTCGCGTATTTTCCGGTGGCCAGTGCGTCCAACCGGAAGGATGTGGCTGTCAGTTTTGAAAATTCCTGGCTGTTCGGGAGAAGCTACGGAGGTGAGAGGGGACACGAGGGGACAGATATCATGGCGTCGGTCAATGAACGGGGGCTTTACCCGGTGGTAAGCATGACCGACGGGATCGTGGAGAGCAAAGGGTGGCTGGAGCTGGGCGGGTACCGGCTGGGCATCCGTGCGCCGCAGGGAGCATATTTTTACTATGCCCACCTTGATTCCTATGCGGAGATCGAGGAAGGAGACCAGGTGAAGGCGGGAGACCTGCTCGGTTACATGGGGGATACGGGATACAGTAAAGTTGAGGGGACCACAGGTAATTTTCCGGTCCACCTTCATGTGGGGATTTATCTTTCTCCTGACGGAGAGGAGATCAGCGTCAACCCCTATCCTGTATTGAAGATGGTGGAGGACAGAAGGTTGGAATGTAATTTCCGGTAAGGGGTTTATCGGCTGTGGAAATCATGATATACTGTCCACTATGGAGGAAAAACGATGAATTTACCAAAGGCGTTTGAAGAGGAGATGACCGCTCTGCTGGGAGCGGAGGACTATAAGAGATATACAGACTGTTTTGGAGAGAGCAGGCACTATGGGCTCAGAGTGAACACGGCGAAGATCTCAGTGGATGATTTCCTGAAGATCGCACCCTGGCCCCTTGAGAGAGTGCCCTGGATCCGAAACGGATTTTATTATGATGGAGATAAAGTTCAGCCGGCAAAGCATCCATACTACTTCGCGGGGCTGTATTATCTTCAGGAACCCAGCGCCATGACTCCGGCTGACCGGCTTCCGGTGGAACCCGGCGACCGTGTGCTGGATGTATGCGCGGCGCCGGGAGGAAAGGCGACGGAACTGGGGGCAAAGCTTCAGGGAACGGGAGTGCTTGCGGCGAATGATCTGAGCAGTTCCCGGGCGAAGGGGCTTTTAAAGAACCTGGAACTCTTCGGTATCGGAAATGTGCTCGTGTTCAGCGAGGAACCGGGAAAACTGGTGCCTTACTTCCGGGAGTATTTTGACAAGATACTGATCGATGCACCCTGCTCCGGGGAAGGGATGTTCCGGAAGGACCGGAAGATGGTCCGTGCGTGGGAGGAACACGGTCCGGAATATTTTTCAAAGATCCAGAGGAGTATCGTGACCCAGGCGGCCCAGATGCTCCGTCCGGGCGGTATGCTGCTCTACTCCACGTGTACCTTTTCGCCTCTGGAAAACGAGCAGACGATCGAGTATCTTCTGGAGCAGTATCCTGAGTTTGAGATCTGTGAGATGGAAGGCTATGAGGGCTTTTCAGCAGGAATGCCGGAAGTGACGGAGCAGAAGGATGAAAACCTGAAGAAGACGGTCCGTATTTTCCCTCACCGCATGAAAGGGGAAGGACACTTTATCGCCCTGCTGAAAAAAGGTGAGGGTATATCCGGTCATGATGTCTCAGGAAAGGGAAGAGCAAAGAAACTTCCGGAAGAACTGGAGGAGTTCCTGGGAGCAGTGAACAGGGAGTTTGATCTATCCAGGATTGAGATCCGCGGAGAAAAAGTTTATTATATGCCGGAAGGGATCCCGGATCTGAAGGGCGTCCGTTTCTTGAGGACCGGGCTGCTCCTGGGGGAACTTAAGAAGAAACGGTTTGAACCAAGCCAGGCTCTTGCCATGAATTTAAAAAAAGAAGAGTACAGGTATATTCTGGATTTTCCTGCGTCAGACGAGCGGGTGATCCGCTATCTGAGGGGGGAGACTCTGGATGTGGGCGATCTGGTCTCCGCGAAGGAAAAAGGATGGTATCTGGTCTGTGCGGACGGGTATCCGCTGGGGTTTGGAAAACTGGGAAACCAGACTCTGAAGAACAAATATCTCCCGGGATGGCGGTGGCAGTCATTGTGAAGATCAGACTGGATAAATTTTTGGCAGATATGCGATACGGGACACGGAGCGAGGCAAAAAGGGAGATTGCCAGAGGAAACGTGAAGATCAACGGGGTTCCTGTCAGAAAGCCTGAGACAAAGATCGACACGGAAAAGGACGAGGTGGCATACAAGGATCAGCCTGCCGTGTACGAGAAATATGAATACTATATGCTGAATAAACCGGCGGGAGTGATCTCTGCGACCACAGACAAAAAAGAGAAGACAGTCCTTGATCTGATCGAAGAAAAGCAGAGAAAGGATCTGTTTCCGGTGGGAAGGCTCGACAGGGACACCGAAGGGCTCCTTCTCATAACAAATGACGGGGAACTTGCCCATCGTCTGCTCTCGCCGAAGAAACATGTGGACAAGATCTATTATGTCAGAGTACAGGGGAGCCTCTCTGAGGAGGATATCAGAAGGCTTGCGGAAGGGATCGATATCGGAGATGAGAAGCCGACCCTGCCGGCGCAGCTTGTGATCCTCAAAAGCGGGCAGACCTCTGAGGCTGAGATCACCATACAGGAAGGAAAGTTCCATCAGGTGAAGCGGATGTTCCATGCACTTGGCAAAGAGGTCGTATATCTGAAACGTCTCAGAATGGGAACTCTTGTGCTGGATGAAAACCTGAAACCGGGAGAATACAGAAAACTGACGAAGGAAGAAAGGGACGGATTATGCTGACAGGAAAGAAAGCAGTCATATTTGACATGGACGGTTCCCTTGTGGATTCCATGTGGATCTGGCCGGAAGTGGATCGCATCTATATGAATAAATACGGGCTGGTGCAGCCGGATGACTTCCACAAGGCAATCGAGGGGAAAAGCTATACCGAGACGGCGCAGTATTTTGTTGACACTTTCCACAACCTTCACCGGACGGTAGAACAGGTCAAGGAAGAGTGGAAAGATATGACAATGGAACTTTATTCAACAAAGGTCCTTCCCAAACCGGGAGCGGTGGACTTCCTCCGCGCCATGCAGCAGAGGGGCGTACTTCTCGGCATCGCCACCAGCAATGACAGGGACCTTGCGGAGGCGGCGCTGAAGGCTCAGGGGATACTGGAATACTTTGATTCCGTGCGCACTTCCTGTGAAGTGGCTGCCGGAAAACCTGCCCCGGATGTGTACCTGAAGGTCGCGGATGACCTGCAGGTCCGACCGTCGGCCTGTCTTGTGTTTGAGGACGTTCCCAACGGGATCCTTGCGGGGAAGAACGCGGGGATGGAAGTGTGCGCCGTTGATGATGCGTTTTCCAGACCGGATGAGGAGGAAAAGAAGCGTCTGGCGGATTACTTCATCCATGATTTTTATGAGATCAGAGACAATACCTACGAAAGGTGCGGACAGGATGGGAAATAGATTTTTGCCGGTGTGCAGAAAGGATATGGAAGACCGGGGATGGGAACAGGTTGATTTTGTATATGTGATCGGGGATGCCTATGTGGATCATCCTTCTTTCGGACATGCCATCATAAGCCGTCTGCTGGAGTCCAAAGGCTATCGTGTGGGGATCATCTCACAGCCGGACTGGAGAGAGCCTGAAAGCATCGCCATATACGGAGAGCCAAGGCTTGCTTTTCTTGTCTCGGCTGGAAATATGGATTCCATGGTGAACCATTATTCAGTTTCCAAAAAGAGGAGAAAGACCGACGCCTATACTCCCGGCAGAGTGATGGGAAAGCGCCCGGATCATGCCTGTACGGTCTATGGAAATCTGATCCGCCGGACATACAAAAAGACGCCGGTGATCCTGGGAGGGATTGAGGCCAGTCTTCGGCGTCTGGCTCATTATGATTACTGGTCCGATCAGCTGAAACGGTCTGTGCTGCTGGACTCAGGCGCGGACATGATCTCCTACGGGATGGGAGAGCACTCCATCACTGAGATAGCGGATGCACTGGATGCGGGGATCCCCGTGGAAGAACTGACATATATTGACGGGACGGCAGTGAAGGTAAAGTCTCTGGAGAGCGTTTACGATGCGGAGATACTGCCTTCTTTTGAAGACCTGAAAAAGGATAAGAGGGAATATGCAAAGAGTTTCTATACCCAGTACCTGAACACAGATCCGTTTACCGGGAAGCGTCTTGTGGAACCCTATTCCGACCATCTGTATGTGGTTCAGAATCCTCCCGCAAAACCTTTGACAGAGACGGAAATGGATGATGTGTACGGACTGCCCTACATGAGGACTTATCATCCTTCCTATGAAGAAGCCGGCGGCGTACCGGCGATCTCGGAGATCAGGTTCAGCCTGACCAGCAGCCGTGGATGTTTCGGGGGATGCAGTTTCTGTGCCCTGACATTCCACCAGGGAAGGATCGTCCAGGTGCGGAGCCATGACTCACTGCTCAGAGAGGCGAAGGAGATCACGAAAGAAAAGGACTTTAAAGGATACATCCATGACGTGGGCGGTCCTACGGCAAACTTCAGACATCCGTCCTGCAAAAAACAGACGTCTCACGGCGTATGCAGGAACAGACAGTGCCTTTTCCCGACGCCCTGCCGCAACCTGGACGCGGATCACAGCGACTATGTAAAACTGCTTAAGAAGCTCAGAGAGATCCCCGGGGTGAAGAAGGTATTTATTCGCTCGGGGATCCGGTTTGACTATCTTCTGGCTGATAAGAAAAAGGATTTTCTGCGGGAACTCTGTGAGTATCACGTCAGCGGACAGCTGAAGGTGGCTCCGGAGCATGTGGCGGCGCCGGTGCTGGCTCTGATGGGAAAGCCGGAACACAGAGTATATGAGGAATTCACACGACAGTTTGACAGGATGAATCAGCGTATCGGAAAGAAACAGTACCTGGTTCCCTATCTGATGTCGTCCCACCCCGGCTCCGGCATGAAAGAGGCTGTGGAACTGGCGGAATACTGCAGGGACCTGGGATATATGCCGGAGCAGGTACAGGATTTTTATCCTACGCCATCCACTTTATCTACCTGCATGTATTATACCGGGCTTGATCCAAGAAACAGGAAGCCGGTCTATGTGCCGAAGAATCCTCATGAAAAAGCAATGCAGAGGGCGCTGATCCAGTACCGCAACCCGAAACTTTACGACCTTGTCTATGAAGCGCTCCAGAAGGCGGGGAGGATGGATCTGGTGGGATACGGACCGAAATGCCTGATCCGGCCCCGGGCAGACAAAAAGGGGCAAAATCAGAACCGGCCCGGGACAGACAAGAAGGGGCATGATCAAAACAGGCGGAGTACAGATCGCCGTACAAAGAAGAAAACGATAAGAAACATCCACAGAAAAAAGTGATGATAAGTCGGGAGTAAAATCAGGAGTAATGGAGCATTGGCAATGAGGATCGCAGTTGTGACCGGAGCATCCTCCGGTATGGGAAGAGAATTCGTACTGCAGCTCGGATATTTCTACAGAAATCTGGATGAGATCTGGGTGATCGCACGGCGGAAAGAGAGGCTGGAGGAGCTTGCACAAAAGAGCAGAGTTCCTCTGAGGATCTTCGACGGAGATCTTCAGAAGAAAAAGGTATATAGAAGACTGCGCGAAGCATTTGACAGGGAACGGCCGGATATCCGGATGCTGGTCAACAGCGCAGGATTTGGGAAATCCGGGACAGTTACAGAGATAGCAGAAGAGTCCTTCCGTCTTCAGCCGGATATGGTGGACCTGAACTGCAGGGCACTGACCAGGATGACGCTTCTGTGCCTGCCCCGTATGAGCCGGGGCAGCCGCATCGTGAACCTTGCGTCTGCGGCGGCGTTCTGTCCCCAGCCGTCCTTTGCCGTATATGCGGCGACAAAGTCCTATGTACTCAGCTTTTCCAGGGCACTCAGGGCGGAACTCTCCGGCAGAGGCATCCTGGTCACAGCGGTGTGCCCGGGACCGGTTGATACGGAATTTTTTGACGTCAGCGGCAGAACAGATAATCCATGGAAGAAATGGACGATGGCGAAAGCACCGAAGGTAGTGCACCGGGCATTGAAAGACAGCCGTGCCGGGAAGGAACTCTCGATCTACGGCATTCCCATGAAGGCGGCATATCTGGGTGTGGGACTGATCCCCCACAGGCTGATCATGGGATTCGGAAAGGTTAGTATGAATCTTAAAGAAAAAAGAATCAGAAGAAAGAATGGGACAGGACGGGGAAAAACATGAAAGAGATCGTGATCCGTGAAAATGAGTCCGGTCAGCGGCTGGATAAATTTCTTGCAAAATATATGTCACTCGCGCCGAAGAGTTTCTTCTATAAAATGCTGAGGAAGAAAAACATTACGCTGAACGGCAAAAAGGCTCAGGGAAATGAACATCTGAAAAAGGGAGACCTGGTGAAGCTCTTTTTCTCCGACGAAACGATCGAAAAGTTTACGCAGAAGCAGAGTGTCTATAAAAAGAAAGAATTAGACATACTTTACGAGGACGGGCATACTCTTTTTATCAATAAGCCAGTGGGGATGCTCTCTCAGAAAGCAAAACATTCCGACCAGTCTCTTGTAGAGTATCTGACGGCTTATCTTTTGGACTCCGGACAGCTCACAGAAGAGGAACTGCGCACCTTCCATCCGTCAGTCTGCAACCGGCTGGACCGGAATACCAGCGGGATCGTGGCAGCGGGCAAGACACTGGCAGCGCTGCAGACGCTGGGCACCATGTTCCGGGAACGGAGCGTGAAAAAGTACTATCTCTGTCTTGTGTGCGGCGCTGTTTCCGGAGAAAAGAAGATCCGTGCCTTTCTGACTAAGGATGGCAGGACAAACCGTGTTACAGTAGAGAGAAAAAAGGGAACACGGAACAACGGGGCGGACATACCGGACGGAAAAGAAAGCTTTATTGAGACAGAATACCGGGCTCTCCGGTCAGATGGAGAAGTGACTCTTCTGGAAGTGCATCTGATCACCGGAAAGACCCATCAGATCAGGGCACATCTTGCCACGGAAGGACATCCGATCATCGGGGACTATAAATACGGGAACAGGGATGTAAACGACAGGTTCCGCAGAAAGTACGGACTGACGTCCCAGCTCCTTCATTCGTACAGACTCTGTTTTCCTGAGTGTGACGGAGAACTGGCTGGACTTTCAGGGAAAGAGATCAAAGCGCCGGTGCCGGAACTGTTCCGGAAGATCTGCGCGGACAGAGGGGTGATGTGAGATGGCGACATGGAATTCAAGAGGACTCCGGGGATCCACGCTGGAGGAACTTGTAAACCGGACAAATGACCGATACGGTGAACTGGGGCTGGCGCTGATCCAGAAGATCCCGACTCCGATCACTCCTGTGCGGATCGATAAGAAACACAGACACATCACGCTTGCCTATTTTGACAAGATCAGCACCGTGGATTACATCGGAGCGGTTCAGGGGATCCCGGTATGCTTCGACGCGAAGGAGTGCAGTGCGGATACATTTCCTCTCCAGAATGTACACGCGCATCAGATGGATTTTATGGAAAAGTTCGAAAAACAGGGAGGGATCTCTTTTCTGCTGATCTATTACAGTGCGAGAAACGAACTGTATTATATGCGCTTTGAACAGATCAAAAAGTTCTGGGACAGGGCAGAGCAGGGGGGAAGAAAGAGCTTCCGGCTGGAGGAACTGGAACCCGGATGGTTCATGGAACTGAAAAACGGGTGCTTTGTTCCTTATCTGGACTATATCCAGAAGGATTTGGATCTCAGGGATTGACAGACAGATACTAAATTCGATATAATAGCAAAAGGTTTTTAACGTGGTAGCACGTTAAAGTGAAAGGGGACTGTATATGGAACAGAAACTACATACTCCGGAGGGAGTACGGGATATATACAACAGAGAATGCGAGACGAAACTTACATTACAGCAGAAGCTGAGCACCGTGCTGCATCTGTACGGATATCAGGATATACAGACGCCGACATTTGAATACGACGATGTGTTCCGCAAGGAGATCGGATCCACCTCCACAAAGGAGCTGTACCGTTTCTTTGACAGGGAGGGAAATATACTCGCGCTGCGCCCGGATATCACGCCTTCTGTCGCCAGGGCAGCGGCGACGTTGTTCGAGGGAGAGGATCTTCCGATCCGATTGTGCTATGTCGGGAATACGTTTATCAATCATTCCAGCTATCAGGGAAGACTGAAAGAGAACACCCAGATGGGAGCGGAGCTGATCGGGCTGGATTCTGTGGAGGCAGATGCCGAGATGCTTGCCATGGTGGTGGACGGACTGAAGAAGATCGGACTCACGGAATTCCAGGTGAATATCGGACACATTGACTTTATCCAGAGTCTTCTGGAATCCACAGGTCTGGAAGAGGAAGAGAAGGAGGAGATCCGGGAACTGATCACCAACCGGAACTATTTCGGTGTGGAGGAAATCCTGGACAACCGCAGTGTGAAGGGCAGTGTGAAAGAGGCATTTCGCATTCTTCCCGAACTGGTGGGAGGACAGGAAGTTCTGGAGAGAGCCGCGCGGATTGCCCCAAGCGTGAATGCGCGGCTGGCGCTCACACGGCTTCAGCAGATCTACCGTCTTCTCATGATCTACAAGGCGGAAGACCATATTACATTTGATCTGAGCATGATGGGAAGTTACGGATATTATACAGGGATCATTTTCAGGGCATATACATACGGAACAGGGGATGCCGTGGTGAGAGGCGGCCGATATGACCACCTTCTTGAGAAATTCGGCAAGAGCACACCGTCCATCGGTTTCGCCATCATCGTGGATGAACTGATGAGCGCGTTGAGTCGGCAGAAGATCAGTGTGGAGACTTCCCGCCGGAACCTCCTGGTCTATACGGAGGAGACGCAGAGGTGGGCCATCTATCTTGCCAGGGACTTCCGGGACAAAGGGAAAAATATCGAGATGCTCAAGAGAGAGCAGGAAGACCTACGTGAGAAATACGAGAAGTACGGAAAAAGAAACGGCATTATCAGTATGCTCTATCTCAGAGATGACTTTAAGATCGAGATGGTGAATCTCCGTACAGGCGAAGAAAAGATCATAGACGCAAAGAAGAAGCGGAGATAAAGGAGCAGAACTTATGAGATATCTGACATTTGCCCTGACAAAGGGGCGTCTCGCCAGCAAGACGCTTGATATGCTGGAACAGCTTGGGATCACCTGCGATGAGATGAAGGACAAGGATTCACGGAAGCTGATCTTCGTAAACGAGGAACTGAAGCTGAAGTTTTTCCTTGCAAAAGGACCGGATGTGCCCACCTATGTAGAGTACGGCGCGGCGGACATCGGCGTTGTGGGGAAGGATACGATCATTGAAGAAGGCAGGAAGGTCCATGAAGTGCTGGATCTGGGATTCGGCAAATGCCGCATGTGTGTCTGCGGCTATGAGAGCGCTGCGGAGTGTCTGAAGCACCACGAGCTGATCCGCGTGGCTACAAAGTATCCCAATATAGCAAAAGACTATTTTTATAATAAGAAGCATCAGACCGTGGAGATCATCAAGATGAACGGATCCATCGAGCTGGCGCCTATTGTCGGGCTGTCAGAGGTGATCGTGGATATCGTTGAGACCGGTTCTACACTGAAAGAGAACGGGCTTGTCGTTCTGGAAGAGGTCTGCCCGCTGTCCGCCCGCATGATCGTCAATCCGGTCAGCATGCGTATGGAAAACGACAGGATCAGAGAACTGATCAACAATCTGAGAAATCTGGTCAGGGAGGGTTAAAAGTTATGCGAATCGAGAAACTGGATGAAAGTACGAAAAAGAACCTGCTTGAGGATCTGCTGAAGCGCAGTCCCAACAGTTATGGCAAATATGAAGAGAGCGTCCGTCAGATCCTTGACGATGTTAAGGAGAAAAGGGATGAGGCGGTTTTTGCTTACACAAAGAAATTTGACGGCGTGGAGATCAGCGCCTCCAATATCCTTGTGACCGATGAGGAGGTACAGGATGCCTACAAAGAAGTGGGAGAGGAACTTCTGGGAATCATCCGGAAGGCACTGAAGAACATTGAGTCCTATCATGCCAAACAGATGCAGTACAGCTGGTTTGACAGCAGACCGGACGGGACCATACTGGGACAGAAAGTGACGGCTCTCCAGAGAGTGGGAGTGTATGTCCCGGGAGGGAAGGCAGCCTATCCGTCTTCCGTCCTCATGAATATCATGCCGGCGAAAGTGGCGGGAGTGGACGAGATCATTATGGTGACTCCTCCGGGGAAAGACGGGAAAGTCACGCCGACTACACTGGTGGCCGCAAAAGAGGCTGGAGCGGACAAGGTCTATAAAGTGGGCGGGGCTCAGGCTGTGGCCGCACTCGCCTACGGTACAGAGAGCATTCCCAAAGTGGATAAGATCGTAGGCCCCGGAAATATCTATGTGGCTCTGGCAAAGAAAGCGGTGTACGGACATGTGAGCATTGACTCGATCGCCGGACCGAGCGAGATACTGGTGCTGGCGGATGAGACTGCCAATCCGCGCTATGTGGCGGCGGATCTGTTATCCCAGGCGGAGCATGACGAGATGGCAAGTGCGATCCTTGTCACGACGAGCATGGAACTGGCGGAGAAAGTATCCGCTCAGACAGATGAATTCATCAAAGAGCTCTCCCGCGGCGAGATCATACAGAAATCCCTGGACAACTACGGACATATCCTGGTTGCGGAGACTCTGGAGGACGCCATTGAGGCGGCCAATGAGATCGCTTCCGAACATATGGAGATCGTGACTGCAAATCCGTTTGAAGTGATGACAAAGATCCGAAACGCAGGGGCGATCTTTATCGGAGAGTACTCCAGCGAACCGCTGGGAGATTATTTCGCAGGGCCGAACCATGTCCTTCCGACAAACGGTACAGCGAAGTTCTTCTCGCCCCTCTCTGTGGATGATTTTATCAAGAAATCCAGCATTATCTCTTACTCCAGAGATGCCCTTGAGAAGATCCATACGGATATCGAGAAGTTTGCTGAGGCGGAGCACCTGACAGCGCACGCAAACTCGATCCGCGTGCGTTTCGACGGAAAGTGAGAAGACAGGATTCGGAGGTAGAATGATATGAGAGAAAGGGTCGGAAAGATATCGAGAATGACAAAAGAGACAGATATCTCCCTGAGCATCAATCTTGACGGACAGGGGAAGAACCGGATCGACACCGGGATTCCGTTCTTTGACCATATGCTGGACGGCTTTGCACGCCACGGCCTGTTCGACCTTGAGGTATCGGTAAAGGGAGATGTTGAGGTGGACGGCCACCATACGATAGAGGATACCGGAATCGTGCTCGGGCAGGCGATCGCCCAGGCGCTTGGAGATAAGAAAGGGATCAAGAGGTATGGATATTTTATCCTGCCCATGGATGAGACACTGGCCCTGGGAGCTGTGGATCTGTCAGGAAGGCCGTATCTGAATTACCAGGCGGAGTTTACCGTGCCGCGTCTGGGAGAGATGGACACAGAGATGGTACGGGAATTTTTCTACGCGGTCTCTTACAGCGCCGCGATGAACCTGCATCTGAAGATCCTGGATGCCGGGAATAACCACCATATGGCAGAGGCTCTGTTCAAGGCGTTTGGAAAAGCGCTTGACATGGCGGTGTCAGAGGAACCCAGGATAAAGGATGTCTGGTCTACAAAAGGCAGTTTATAAAGGAGAGTACGTTACATGAGTTATAAAAGATTAACCCCGTCTATCTTCATCAGTCAGGGGAAGGCGGTAAAGTGGTTCGATGACAGTAGCATTGTCTCGGAAGACGTCATCGGGCTTGCAAAACAGTACTGCGAGAGAGGGGCGGATGAACTGATCGTGTTCGATCTGTCCAATTCGGATGAAGAGCATGACGAATCCATTGATCTGCTCAAAAAGATCAGCCGCGTCATCAGTATCCCGATGATCGCGGGCGGAAACATACGCAGGATGGAGGACGTGAAAAAGATCCTCTATGCAGGAGCAAAACGTGCGCTGCTTAATTTCTCAAAGCGAGTCTCCATCGATTTGATCGAGGAGGTGTCAAAGCGTTTTGGAAAGGAGAGAATCGCAGTTTCCCTGAACGATTTCGACGCGCTGTTCAAGCAGCAGCACCTGATCGAGGAGTACAGTACAGAGATCGTTTTCATGCACCGTCTGGACCTGAATTCGGTTATGAACGTGACGGAACTTCCGTGCGTTGTCCTCACGGATACAATGGAGCAGAGCGAGATTCTGAGGATCTTGAAATGTGACGGCGTGAAGGGCGTTTCCGGAATGTTCATCAGCCGTCCGGAGATGGATTTCAGCGCATTTAAGGAGATCTGCGCGAAGGAAGGAATCCAAATGACGTCCTTCGAAAGCCTGATGGATTTTTCCGAATTCAAGCTGAACTCAGACGGGCTTATCCCGGTCATCGTGCAGGATTACAAGACGAATGAAGTGCTGATGATGGCATACATGAATGAAGAGGCATTCGATAACACGGTCAAGACCGGACGGATGACCTACTACAGCAGGAGCAGGCAGTGCCTCTGGGTGAAAGGCGAGACATCCGGGCATTTCCAGTATGTAAAAGGAATCTCGGTGGACTGTGATAAGGATACGCTTCTGGCGAAAGTGGATCAGATCGGTGCCGCATGCCATACGGGGAACCGTTCCTGTTTCTACACTCCCATTGTCGGAAATGATTATGACGCGAAAAACCCGCTTCAGGTATTCGAATCTGTCTATTCCACAATACTGGATCGCAGAGAGAATCCGAAAGAAGGCTCCTACACCAATTATCTCTTTGAAAAGGGGATTGACAAGATCCTGAAGAAAGTGGGGGAGGAGGCGACGGAGATCGTCATTGCCGCAAAGAATCCGAATCCGGAGGAGATAAAATATGAGATCTGTGATTTCCTTTATCATGCCATGGTGCTTATGGTGGATCGGGGTGTGACCTGGGAGGATATCACGAACGAGCTGGCAGAGAGATAACAGTAAAAGTTCAGGCTGGCGGAAAAGAGAAAGAAGGCAGAGAGCATTTTGTTCTCTGTCTTTTTTGCAACGCGACGAGCCAAAGTCCGAGCTTGCCAGATCGGAAAAAAAGAAGTATAATATTCAAAGAAACAAAGAAACAAAGAAACCCGGGAAATGAGAAATTATAACCTGTGAAATTCTGCATAAAATATAGGAGAAAAATATGACGGCATCGATCATGAAAGGAAACAGACCTGTGGAAATAAAAAAAGTAAGTATTTCGTCGAAGAGACAAGTCACGATTCCTCAGAAATTTTTTAAAATGCTTGGATTCGGCCATGAGGCCGAGTGTATTGTCAGAGGAAATGAGCTTGTTCTCCGGCCGCTGAAAGAAGGGGGCGGTGGCGAGTTTTCAGAACAGATCCTTGAGGAACTGATCCGGGAAGGATTCAGTGGAGAAGAACTCCTGCATAAATTTAAGGAGCGCCAGAGAATGGTGCGGCCTGCGGTCGAATCTTTAATATCGGAGGCGGAAAAAGCGGCTCATGGGGAAACGAAATCGTTTTCTTATGATGAAGTATTTAAGATGGAGGAGTAGTTATGACGGAAGTACGATTCCTTCCTCCGGCAGCAAGACAGTAATGCGTTTGATCTGTCAAGCGGAAGGAGCAGAACTGCAGGTTCTATCAATTACAAAAGGGACATAGTTTATTGTAATAAAGAACTTATGTCCCTTTTGTGCGGATAGCCCTGCAGGCATAGGGACGGAAAAGGAAGTTTAAATGACCGATTCGGAAATGCGCCGGAGAGAACTGCTGAGACAGACAAGGAAGCTTTATGATGAAAGACGGGATATTCCCGCAGTGCACCCACGGTATGGAAGGATCTACCACAGCCTTTACGACAATGAAGAGGAAGAACAGGCATCCTCCGGAGGCAGTTTTTACATAAGGCTTGTGATAGGGATTCTGTGCTTTATATGCTTCGTATACATGGATCAGAGCAAGGTAAGCGTAGCGGAAGTGGACAGCACCGCAATCGTAAACCAGATCGAGAAAGATATAGATGCGGATACGATAAAAGAGGTTTGGAAAAATCTGTGACTGAGGCAGGTTCCGAAGCGGAAGAGAGGTGTTGTCACGCAGCCCCCGCTATCGCTCTGGCGGCCTGAACAGTCAGAAGGGGGCTGATGTTTTGAGAAAAATGTTGACAGGATGGGAGAAGTCAGCCTATCATTATTGTGTATAATGTATGCGACAGGAATACATGTATACATATATACATAGCTGTCTACACAGGGATATGAATTTAGAAACATATGTTTGTATACATGTATAAATGTATACTTACCGTAATGTATATGGGGAGAAGTAACTTATAATTTAAAACAACAGAAAGAAAAAGTAAAAAGGTAAAGAGGATGAACGAATGAAATCAAAAGCAGAAAACACAAACAGTGTGCGCAGTAAGATCCTGACGATTCCGAATATGCTGTCACTTTTCCGGCACTGTCTGATCCCGATCTTCATGTGGATGTATTGTGTAGAAAAGGAATATTTGTGGACAGGGATCGTCCTGATCATATCCGGCATCACAGACACAGTGGATGGCTTCGTTGCAAGACATTTCAATATGGTTAGTGATCTGGGAAAAATACTGGATCCGATCGCGGATAAGATGACTCAGGCAGCCATGCTGTTCTGCCTGCTCACCCGTTTCCCTCTTATGATCCTGCCTCTCGGTCTTATGGTACTCAAAGAGTTTTTCATGGGCGTGACAGGACTTCTAGTCATACAGAAGACAGGAAAAGTATTTGGGGCGGAATGGCACGGGAAAGTATCCACCTGGCTCCTTTATATCATGATGATCCTGCATGTATTCTGGTTTAATATCCCGGATATCGTGTCCGGAGTTCTGATCGGTGCCTGTGTAGTCATGATGGTGATTTCTCTGGTGCTTTACGGAAGACATAATCTGAAATCCCTGGGGCAGGAAGATAAAGAATGATATCAGTGATATACTCCCCGTTCTGTACATCAGTCTGCATGGTCCCGGAATAGTTCTTTACAGTCTCTTCCACATTTTTCATTCCGATGCCGTACTCCGGCACCGCTGTTTCCATGCAGGGATTGATAAGATGGAGGAGAAGACTCCCGTGCTGCCAGGTGACGGACAGGGAAATAACCAGCGCTTCCCCTTTGGCAGGATTCGTCTGTTCCTTTTGGTCCACCGCAGCATGGATCGCATTGTCCAGCAGATTTCCAAGGATCGTCACAGTGTCTGAAAAGGGAAGTCCCATATTCTGTGGAACAGAGAGGGAAGGAGAGCAGCTGATGCCTTTCTCTTTCATTTCACCCAGCTTGATGTTCAGGACTGCGTCGAAAGCCGGATTTCCGGTAGATACGACCTGTTCGGTCTGCCCGATCCTGTCTGAGACAGTGTGAAGATAATCTGCGAGTTCTTCCTGTCGTCCTTCGCTGTACAACAGCGAGATGGTATTCAGATGGTTCTTCATATCGTGGCGTATCCTGCGGACATGCTCTGCGGATCCGATCAGTTCTTTATAATGTGCTTCCTGAAGGCGGAGCTGCTGTTTCAGGAGCTGCCGCTCTTTCTCTCTCTGAAAAAATCCTGTGAATCGTCTCATAAACACGAGCAGTGCAAGATCAATGAACAGAAAAGTTGTCTGGATGACCAGATGGCAGAGATCTTTCACTGGTCTGGGGACGGAATTTCCGTTAAACAGAACAATCAGTGTCACAGAACTTGCGAAGCTGAGGATCGGGATAAAAAGGAAAAGAATCCACAGTGACAGCGGAAGATCTGTAGCGATACTTCTGCACCATCTGAGGCAGAAGAAAAGAACCAGCCAGATCACCACATGGACGATCAGGAGATAGGTCATGACCCAGTGGCTGAATTTGGGAAGCATATTTGTAAAGTCATTGAGTATCATCAGGCAGGAAAACAGGATCGAAAACAGCCAGGTCTCGAAAAAAAGCTTCTTTTTCAGATCTTTCGGGTAAAAGGGCAGAAGCAGCCAGCTTGCCGGGACTACATACATGGAATTCTCGAATTTTGAGGGAAGAAGCATAAGGATCCCGATCAGGATCGCGGCGGAAAGAGCGCAGAGTTTCCTTCCTCTTCGGATACGGCCATAGAGCTGTTCTCTCAGTTCCCAGAGCAGGACCATATCTACCACACAGAGAAAAATGTTAAGTACGATGTCATAGTCGTGATAGTACATCATTGCAGTGACCTCCATTTCATATATTCCAGATGCTTCTGACGCACCTGGGGACGGTATTTCCGGCTCATTGGGATGAACTCTCCCGACTGAAGAAGAATCTCTGTATCGCGGATGCTCCGGATGTATTCCATGTTGATCAGATAGGAGACATGAGCCCGGACAAAGAGCAGGGGATTCAGATCCCGTGCGATCTCGTTAAGCTTTCCATAGAAAGAGTAGATCTCATCCGCTGTGTGCAGCATGAGCCTGCGCAGGCGGGATTCAAAATACACGATCTCCTGAAACGGGATCTGGTACTGGTCCCGGTCTATATGAAAGTGGAACAGTCCGCCCCGGTCAGTCATATAGTTTACCGCATCTGTCAGCGCTTTTTGAAATACCGCTTTCTCAACAGGTTTGGTTATGAAACGGTAGGGAAGTGTCTCAAAGATCTGATACACATATTCCTTGTAGTCGGTAATATAGATAATGAGAGCGTAGGGATCTTTTTCCCGGATCTCAGCGGATGTCTCAATCCCGGAGATGCCGGGCAGAGAGATGTCCATGAGATAGAGGGAGAATCTCTGCTTCCCATTGGAGAGAAAGGAGAGCAGTTCCTCCCCGGAAGAAAACACTTCCACCGGGCAGTCTTGAAGTAGCTCGGATATGTAGTTATCAATCTGGGACTGTACGGGAACGCTGTCCTCGCAGATCGCAATGGTGATCATGGGGTTCTCTCCTTTTTATTCAGCTTGTTTTTCATGATTACAGTATAGTTCTTTTCCCCGGACATGACAAGAAGATCAGGATGCCAAAAATGACAGACTCCGGTACCGAAAATGACAGTTTCGATTTCCACGCTGTTTTTCCTGATATGATGAGGATGAACAGAGAGAATAACCGGCGCCCTGCGGCGCCTGGTAACTTTTGAGAGGAGCTGAAAAAATGAGTGAGAAGAGAAGAGTAATCCTGTGGACCTGTCTGGCGGCGGGGCTGTTCTGCATAGAGCTGATCCTGGTCAGCCTGACACCGCTGGCAAAGATCGGGAACGGAACGCGGTTCGGGAGCAGCGGAATGTTTTATAACCTTTATATGGGAGGCGGAAGTTATCTGATCCCGTTGGCTTTGTACTGCCTGAATATACGGGCTATGAAATATGTGATTGGATGTGTGAACGGACTCTGGCTGATCTGTCATCCCGTGATCGCGCTGATCTGCTTTGGTGCGATGGCATTACCGGGAGTGCTTAAAATGTCTTATGGGTTTCTGGACATGGCAGGTCTTCTCTCTGCCGGGATATCTGCCTTATGCAGCTTTGTGATCGGGATCCTGTGGTATCCCATGTGCCGGAAGAAAAAAGACGCCGTCTGACGAAAAATCCTGCAGAATGTTCTAAAAAAGGTGCTCATCCGGAACAAATTCGGTCCGGATGAGCACCTTTTTTAGAACATTCTGAATCCTCATTGATTATCAGATTTAATCGGGAATTGTCGGAACTGCATTCTCAGGGATCGGGCACACATACCCGGATCTTGTATTCTTCTCAAATTCCGCGCGGGCCAGTTTCAGAAGTTCAGGATCTTCGAAAAGATCCACTGCGGAGGCAGCAATTACTTTCGCTGCGCAGACAGCCGCTTTCCTTCCGATGGAAGTGCCGTCGCAGGAGACATTCTGCCAGCTGTGTCCCGGACATCCGTTAGGCCATGCGGCCACATGGATCTGGGCCGTGGGAGTGAGCCAGCTCACATCGCCTACATCCGTGGAGCCTGCACTGAATGCCTCACCCTGATAGAGAGGGCAGAGGAAATCGTTCATCGCATGTCCGTTCTCCTTCTGAAGCCGGATCACTTCCTCGCGCAGATCAGCGTCGTTCTCAGCTCCAAATCCGGGTACATGATCATTTCCTTCATAAGTCTGCGCCAGTTTATCGGCAAAATCCAGTTCCTCCGGAGTGTGCTGTGGAACACCGATCTCCTCGAAATTGCGGTACAGAACGCTTTCCAGTGTGTGATTGCTGACTGTATCCGCAAGCCCGTCGATAAACCTGCGCTCTACAGCAGTGTCGGTCATCAGTGCGGCTCCATCCGCGATCCGGTCGACTCTGGCCTGCAGCTCCACAGCCTCTGATACATGGTTGGAACGAATCATATAGAGCACGCTGGCTTTTGGCTGTACCACGTTAGGGCTTACGCCCCCGGCATCCGTGATGGCATAATGTACCCGTGCCCGGTCACTCATATGCTCGCGCAGGAACTGGACGCCGATATTCATCAGCTCCACCGCGTCAAGGGCACTGCGTCCCATCTCGGGGGCGCCTGCCGCGTGGGAGGCAGTTCCCGTAAACTTGTACTGGATCTGGATACAGGAGTTGGAGGAACCGGTCCGGACTTCATTTACATCCTCAGGATGCCAGGTGAGCGCCGCGTCCAGTGACTTCCACAGGCCGTCCCTTGCCATGAACGCTTTTGCCGCTCCGCCTTCCTCACCAGGGCAGCCGAAGAGGATCACAGTGCCTTCATGTCCGCTCTCTTCCAGATAGGCCTTTACGCCGAGAGCGGCGCCGAAAGCTCCAGCTCCCAGCAGGTTATGTCCGCAGCCGTGTCCGCAGCCTCCGGGAACAAGCTCTTTTTGCTCCAGGCTTCCCGCTTCCTGGGAAAGACCGGAGAGAGCGTCGTATTCCGCAAGGATGCCGATTTTCGGGCTCCCTTTTCCGAAACTTGCAGAGAACGCGGTGCGGATCCCGCAGATCCCGCGCTCAACCTGAAATCCTTCTTTTTCGAGAAGGGTGCAGTAGTATTCGGCCGACTGATCTTCCTGAAGAGAGAGTTCCGGATGGCTCCAGATATGATCGGCAGTCTGGCAGATCAGTTCCTGTTTCTTCTCAATCGCATTTAGTGCAGTCTGTTTTTGATGTGTCATTTCCTGATTCTCCTCGTATCAATATCTCTAAATCAATATCTTTAAAGCAGTACAGATCAGGGATTTTCACAGAACTTTTGAAAGAAAATCCTGAAGACGTGGATTCTGGGGGTGATCAAAGAGATCTTTTGGATCTCCCTGCTCCAGAAGCCTTCCATCAGCCATAAAGAGAAGGCGGTTGCCGACCTCTCTGGCGAATCCCATTTCATGTGTGACAACGACCATAGTCATCCCTTCCTCTGCCAGCTCCTTCATAACATCGAGAACCTCACCTACCATCTCCGGGTCAAGGGCGGACGTGGGCTCGTCAAAGAGCATGACTTCGGGCTCCATGGCAAGGGCACGGACGATAGCGACACGCTGCTTCTGACCTCCGGAGAGCTGGATCGGATATGCGTCTGCACGGTCCTTCAGTCCGACCCGGTCAAGAAGTTCCAGAGCTTTCTTTTCAGCATCTGCTTTAGAGATCCCTTTTACCTTCATCGGGGCAAGGGTCATATTGTCAAGGATCGTCATATGGGGGAAGAGATTAAAGTGCTGGAATACCATTCCCATTTTCTGACGAAGCTCATCGATATTGAGCCTGACCGTCTTTCCTTCGGCGTTTTTATATTTCTTCCTGGTAATATCGACCCCTTTGAAGATGATGGAGCCGCCTGTGGGTTCCTCCAGCAGGTTCAGGCTTCTCAGAAATGTGGATTTACCGGAACCGGAAGGACCGATCACGGCGATCACATCCCCTTTGTTTATATCTACGGTCACGCCGTCCAGCGCTTTGATGGCTCCGCCTTTGTAGTGTTTCTTCAGACCGGTTACCCGGATCATGCTATCTCTTGTCTCCACGGCTCATCCTCCTTTCTACATATGCGATGACTTTGGAGGTGGGGAAACAGAGACAGAAATAGATCGCTGTTGCCACCAGCAAGGGTTCAATGATGATAAATGTAGCTCCGCGCACCGCATTGACTGCGGACATGATATCCTGCACACCTATGGTATAGGTGATGGCAGATTCTTTGATGATGACGACGAACTCATTGGCGATCGCCGGAAGGATATTCTTGATCGCCTGGGGCAGGATAATATACCTTAAATTCTGTCCCTGAGAAAGACCCAGCGAGCGGGCAGCTTCGGTCTGTCCGGAATCGATGGACTGGATACCGGAGCGTATGATCTCACAGAGATATGCCCCGGAGTTCATTCCCAGCGCTACCACACCGGGGAGAAAACGCTCAAACCGGATAAAACCGAAAAGCTGAAAACTGGGAAGTTCCAGCATACTGAAGACTCCGTAGTAAATAATGAAGACCTGAACCAGCACCGGGGTGGAACGAAGGATCTCAACATACGCTGTGGCAATGAAATCCAGCGGATTAAAACGGCTTACAACCGCCAGAAATCCGCTTTCACGCATATGTCCGTCAGAATCGATGCCAAGAAAACGAAGGGGCCTGATATTGGACATTCTCATGAGGGCAAGTATCAGTGCAAGACAAAAACCGATGACGACTGTAAACAATGCAAGAAGGATCGTCACCACAGTTCCCTGCCAGAATAATTCTGCATAGGGCGCGATTTTTGGAAAATTTTCCAGCTGAATAAAATGATCCATAATTACTCCTTTCACTCAGAAAAACAGGCTCCCGGAAGGGAGCCCTGTCGTTCATTTATCAGATTCTTACTGAGCGTCTCCACTGCCGTCAAGCAGTCCTTCGTACGTCTGCCCTGCTGCCTGTTCGGATGCTTCCGCAACAAACTGATCCATGCTTCCGTCCTCGAGCGCCGCAGCGATCGCCTCATTGACTGCCGCGAGCAGTTCCGGGTTGTCTTTTACCACACCGATCGCAGACCCCTCTACATCATAAGGAACGTCCATAACGATCTCAAGATCCGGATAATTCTTCTGATAGCTCTCAGCTACCGCTGTCTCAATATAAGCTGCATCCATTGTTCCGGCAAGAAGCTCGGAGATGATGTCGGTTACCTTCGGAAGGGAGATGATATCCGCGTCCGGAGAGTTCTCGTTAGCAAGGTCAAGCTGGATGGAACCGGTCTGAGCACCCACCGTCACATCAGGACTGTTGATGGATTCGAAAGAATTGTAAGTATCTGCGTTATCCTTTGTCGTCACAAGAGACTGTCCGCCTCCATAATAGATATCGGAGAATTCCATGATGGATTCTCTGTTCGGGTCAGGAGAAAGCCCTGCCATACCAAGGTCGACAGACTTTGTCTGAAGTTCGCTGAGCACACCGTCGAAGTCAACGGTCACGACCTCCAGCTCAAGTCCCATATAGTCCGCGATATACTGAGCAAGAGCCATGTCAAAACCTGCAAGTGTGGGATTGCCGTCTTCGTCAATCGCGTAGAACTCATATGGCGCAAAGTCAGGACTGGTAGCCACAGTAAGTTTACCGTCAGTAACAGTCTGAACCGTTCCCTCTCCAGAGTCCCCGGAAGAAGAGTCTGTTGTCTCAGAAGAACTGTCTGACGAAGTGTCATCACTGCTGCTTCCGCATGCGGCAAAAGACATTACTGTACACGCGGCAAGAAGTACTGCCAATAATCTCTTTTTCATAATGATCCTCCTAAAAGTTGATTGAATAAATATGTAAATAAATTCATGTTTATTAATAATACCTGATTAGTTAAAAATAATCAAGGTATATTGGAAAAAAATTGGGCGTCATCCTAATGAATTGAGATGATTGACCAGCAGTGTCGCAATTTTTGAGCAGGGAGCCTGCGAACATACCGCGCCGATCTTTTTAGCGACCATTGGCATTCCATAGACAACGCAGGACTCCTCGTCCTGTCCGATTGTGTATGCGCCATTTTTTCGCATGGCAAGCAGACCTTCCGCGCCGTCCGCGCCCATACCTGTCAGAATAATGCCGACGGCATCGCTTTTCACAGACTGGGCGACAGAATGAAAAAGCACGTCCACAGACGGCCGGTGCCCGTTCACCTTTTGCCCGGGAGTACAGGTGACAGAGTAGTTGACCCCTTTCTTCACAACCTTCATATGGAAGTCTCCACCCGGAGCGATCAGGACACGCCCCTGTCGGATGACGTCACCGTTTTCGGCTTCTTTTACTTCCATGGCGCACAGGCGGTTCAGACGCTCCGCATACATTTTGGTAAATCCTTCCGGCATATGTTGTGTCACGACAATACCCGGTGTATCTGCCGGCAGATCCTTCAATACCTCCAGCGTTGCCTCCGTCCCCCCGGTAGACGCGCCCAGGGCGATCACTGTATTTTTCAATTTGAGTGAGGAGGGATTCATAAGCCTGAGCTGTCCGGCAGAAAGCTTAGGAAGATTGATGTGAATGCGGGAATTTGACTTGTCTGTGGCTGGTGTGAAACTTCCGGATGCAGTATGAGCAACATGCTCCTGCCTGGGCAGAGCAGCTTTTTGATCAGTATCCGTTGAGCGCGGAAGTTTAACCGAGGCCCTTGACGCCATAAGAATCTTAGCGGCGAGACTTCGGGCAAAGGCCGCCGTTGTATACTCTTTCGTCATATCCGGTTTCCTCACAAAGTCCACAGCCCCGTAGGAGAGAGCATCAAATACGCCTACATTCAGCGAGGAAACAAGAACAACAGGAATGGGATGTTCGGGGATCAGCTTTTTCAGAAAATCGATTCCGTTCATTCCCGGCATTTCCACATCAAGAGAAATCACATCCGGTTTCAGCGCAGACACCTTTTTCATTGCGTCAAACGCGTTCATCGCGTGGCCTGCAACTGTGATCTTTGAATTGATCTTTGGGAGCTGAGTGCTTAAAAAACGGCAGAAGACAAGAGAGTCATCCACGATAAGCAGCCTGATTTTATTATCTCTGTTCATGAAATAAGAGTTCCCCTTTCTAATTCAGCGGTTTTCTGTATACAGAAGGCTGAACATATTGAAACTTTAATCCAGTGCGATCCAGTGACTCAGAGTGTCCGATCAGGAGGTAGCCCCCCGGAACCATCGCGTCATAGAAGCGCTGGATAAGGGCAGCCTTCGTAGGCTGGTCAAAATAGATCATAACATTCCGGCAGAAGATCACATCAAACTTCAGCTTGAACTGAATCGGATCCATAAGATTGAATGTCCGGAAAATCACATTATTTTTGAGAGACGGCGTCACCGTATACAGCCCGGGCTCCCCGGCCGGAAGAAAGTATTTCCGGATCCAGGAAGCGGGGAGCTTGCTCAGCGACTCCTTATCATAGACAGCTGACTGTGCAGCTTTAAGCACATTCTGCGAAATATCAGTGGCAAGGACACGTGTATCCCACATTGCGGACCTGGTCCCGAAATATTCTTTCAAAAGAATAGAGAGAGTATATGGTTCCTGACCAGTAGAGCATCCAGCGCTCCATATACTCAAAACCCGATTCTTCTTTACCTGTTCCAGCCAGGGAAGGATCGTTTCTGAGAAAAATTTGAAATGAGCCTCCTCACGCATGAAAAAAGTGTAGTTTGTAGTGAGATGATTCAGAAGTATCTCAATATCCTCTTTGTTTTTCTGTTGAATGATTCGGTCTACATATTCCTTGAAAGAGTTCAGACCAAGAGAGTGGATCGTATTTGTAAGACGGCCGACGATAAGCTGCTTTTTTTTGCTCAGGTCAATTCCGTAATTACTTTTTACAAAGTTTACAAGGCGCTGGAAGTCTTCATTGCTTAGTGTCATCATGATAGGTGTTTCCCTTTCGTCGTTTTAAGGTTCGATGATAGCGGCACAGTCCATGAAAAGAACAACTTTTCCATCGTCAACCGATACCATATAGTTGGCAAACTTCTGCCTGTTCTCAAGCGGGACAGGAGAGGCGTTGGACGTATCTATCGAAAGAACCTGGGATACAGAATCCACACAAATGCCGATCCGGTCCGATCCGATATCAAGTATTATAATACAGGTAGTGGAGCTGTACTCCAGAAAAGGTTTTCCGAGCCGCAGCCGGATATCAATGATCGGAATGATCTGTCCCCTGAGATTGATGATGCCTCTGACATAATCCGGCACCAGCGGAAGGGGACGGATACTGTGGTTTGTAATAATCTCAATCACCTGCTCCGTGGGAACAGCATATGTAAGCCCGTCGGATACAAAAGTCAGGAATCCTTTCACGGAATCCTGGCCGTCAGAAGAAGCAAATTCATCCATCGCGTCCGATACTTCGAGGACCTCTGTCTCTTCGTTAACATTTGACATGATCGATTTCCTCCTAAATATTTGATGATTAGTATGAGTTCATGGCCGCAGAGTGGATCGCAGCGATGTCGAGTATAATGCTGATGTTTCCATCACCGAGTATCGTAAATCCACTGATGCCGTAATCCTTGATGCCGAAATTATTCAGATAGGAAGGAAGCGGCTTTACAACAACCTGCTGTTCGCCCAGCAGACTGTCTACGAAAAGGCAATATGACTTGTCGTTTGCCTCCACCCACATCAGTATTCCATCTTCCACATTTGTGCGTACATTCTCATAAATGCCGTAGAGCTTGTGAAGACGTATTACGGGATAGAAGTCATCCATGCATTTGATCAGTTCATTTCCCGCCGCATCAAAGATGATGTTATCAGCCGTCACTTTAAACGACTGACGGATATTTGCGATTGGAACTGTAAATACAGAGTTTCCCACAGAGATTTCCATTCCGTCCACAATAGCGAGCGTGAGCGGGATCTTCAGTGTTGTACAGGAACCCTGCCCCTTTTCACTGGACATGGTCACAGTTCCGCCCAGCGACTCTATATTCTTCTTTACAACATCCATGCCGACGCCCCGGCCTGAATATTCCGTAACCTCGGTATTGGTAGAAAATCCAGGTTCCATCAGGAGAGCAAGAATATCTTTTTTAGAATATTCCTCCTCCGGCCTTGTGAGGAATCCGTTGGCTTTTGCTTTGGCGAGAACTTTATCAGTATCAACACCCTGGCCGTCATCCTGGATGGAGATGATCACTTCGTTTCCAGTATGGACGGCGGAGAGTATGATCTCTCCCTGAGCGTCCTTCCCCGCGGCAAGCCTCTCGTCCACAGAATCCTCAATCCCGTGATCCATGGAATTGCGGACAATATGCATGATAGGATCGCTTATATTATCCACGATGGATTTGTCAAGCTCTGTATCTTCTCCCACAAGTGTGAGACGGACGTCCTTGCCCAGCGTATTTTTCATATCCCGTACGATACGGTTCATCTTCTGAAACACGCCTGAAACAGAGACCATGCGAAGGGACATAGATATATCCTGAAGGTCGTCGGTCAGCTTTCGGAGCTGACGAGCAGATTTCATAAAATTATCAAGCTTTAATCCTTTTAAGTCCGGGGAGGAAGTTACCATGGATTCCGTGATAACAATCTCTCCAACAAGTGCCATAAGGCTGTCCAGCTTTGAAAGATTAACGCTGATCAGATTCTGCTTGACCGGAGCATGGTGTACAGGCACGGCCTGCTTTTTGGGCTCTGCAGCCTTGACAGTATCCGGCTTTTTTTGGTCAGGTGAGGATGTTTCCTGCTTTTCGGGCTCCTCGGATCCGGCTTCATTTTGAATGATCTCATAGGAATGAATATTGTTGCTGCCCGCCACGATCACAGATGCCTTATTGGCAGACTCCTCATCCTGAAATCCGATGTAGAACCCGTTTTCAATGATCTGCTGGGATGAGGCGCTGTTTGTTTCCACATCCGAAGGATAATAAGAAAAATCGTACCCGCTTTCGTTCAGGGTAGTGACCAGCATGAATGCTCTCAGATTCTCCATACCGCATCCATCCTGAAAGAAAACACGGATGCAGTAAGGACACTCCGGCAGAACAGAAGCTGAAGGCCTGCCCGCCGCAGACAACGGCGCTGAGCCGGTGTCTGAATCATTCTGTGCCGCCTGTTCCTGATTGCTTATTTTAGATAAAAAATCGTTTATCTCCTTAATAAAACTGTCGATATTAGTACTGAGAGGTTCACTGTTCTCTACTTTCTCGACTTCTTCGCGAAGCCGGTCAACAGATTTAAACATCAGATTGAATAACTCAGTCTTTTGCTGTGCATCAAGGGCAGACATTCCGTTTTCCCTGATGTAGAAAAACAGATCCTCGATGTGATGGGCAATCTCCATCAGAGAGTTAAATTCCAGCATGGCGGAGGAACCTTTGATTGTATGCATGCTGCGGAAGATTTCATTGACCTCGTCCTCCGTGAAGTCTTTATTCTGCTCAGCCTCGATAAGAAGTTCATCCAACCGTTCAAGCAGCGAATTGGTTTCAAATAGATATGTATCGAGTAAGCTGTCAGTTCCGTTATCCATGTTTTGCACCGCCTTTGATTAAATTTATTTATGTTGACAGTCGGTTGCTGTTCTGTGTGAATACACCGTCTCAGATACCTCTGTCGTTCTATATTTCGACAGAAATAGAAAAAAAATAATTGCCATGAGGTGAAAAAATGCCAAATATTTTAAAAGTCACTACCCCGACAACAGGATATGACAATATGAACAACGTAAAAGCCAATCCTGAACTGCAGAATCCGGTCAATGTCCAGGGCGCTGTAAATCCTGCAAAAGTCGTCAAACCCGATGCAAGAAGCGACGCTTCCGGGCAGCCTGATGACATGAGGTTTCAGTTCGAGACAAATTTTGATACATTTGTCCAGCAGCTGAAAAACATGCCTGTGCTTGCGGAAGAACTCCCAAAGCTCCTCAATGAATTTGCAGGTATGACGGTAGAATCTGGAATGGGGAGCGGGTTCGCGGCTGAGGTTGCCGAGTTTTTGAAAATGATCAATGTGAGTCCTGAGAATATTGGAAGTCTGCTCAAAGCACAGGTTCAGTCTTCGGTCCGCTATACAGGTGCATTTTTCGCTTTGCTGCGCAGGGTGCTTTCGGAGACGCAGTCAGTGGAACTGAAAAACGGGATCCTGAATTTTCTGAAGAAGTATACAGATATGGCCGAGGGAGGGAATGTTCTGTCTGATATTCAGCGCGATATGAATGAGATTCGGCAGAGAATGATGCCAAAAGCCAGAGAACAGGCGGAGCATTTTGAACAGAGGATGATATATAACACAGACAGTGGAGGTGGAACGCCGGAACAGAAGGCGGAAAATCTGCGCACTCTGAAATCAGATCTTCTTCCCTATCTGAACAGCTATATTTCCAAAACACATGACAGAGGCGTGCTGAGGGATACGGTTGCGCATATGGCGGATCTGACGGGAAGATATGAAAACGGTCAGAGCGAAGGGGTGCTCAAAGCTTTTGAAAAGCTGTTTGATTACCAGACTATGCAGCAGTATTTCCAGGGATTTGATATAGGGAAACTTTTCGACGTGCTTGCCGGAACAGAATATGAAAAAGCGATCCAACAGAACCAGGAGATGGGCAAACTGGCTGATATCATAAGAAAAGGCGCATCGGGAGAAGCCGGGCCAGAAAACAGTCAGGCTTTTATGAGAATCATGGAGGCTGTCGTGCTTAATGAGAGCGTCTATATGCCGGTTCTGCATGTTATGATGCCCGTCTGCGTGGACGGACAAATGATGTTTTCTGAAATGTGGGTGGATCCGGACGCAGATGGAAACGGCGGCGAACAGGCCAGGGAGAGTGGAGGGCAGCGAAACATCCGCGGACTGGTGAAATTTGATATAGAAGATCTGGGATTTTTTGACATGTTCTTTTCCTATGGAAGGGAGAGGGTATCCATGCAGATCAATATCCCGGACGGGCTTGAGGAAGACAGCAGGAAAATCCAGGAAGACATCAGGCGTATCCTGAGTGAACATTCAATAGAGACGGAAGAGCTTGTGCTCGGAAAGAGTAATATATCCATTCCGATAACAGAAGCGTTTCCAAGACTGAGAGAAAGGAAGAATTCGATCAATGTCAGTGTTTGATGATGTACTGAATCAGAAAGCCGTTGCTCTGTCTTATGATGAGGCAGGAAACGCGGCGCCGGTTATTGTTGCTTCGGGCATGGGATATATGGCTCAGCGGATTATAGAGGCGGCGAAAGACAGCGGGGTCCCGATCTACGAGGATAATTCTCTTGCCACAGTGCTTACCCAGCTTGATCTGGGAAGTGAGATACCTGAGGAGCTTTACGCTGCGATTGTTGATATCTATGTGTATTTCCTGAATTACGGGAAGCAAAGGAAGGAGAACGGGGGTACAGCGGAGCAGCTCCCGCAGGAGGAAGGCACAGATGACGCAGCAGATGAGCAATAGGAAAGAAGCGCCAGATAAAAAGGAATACAGAAAAGAAAAAACGTCCGGACTGTTGACCCGGGCGTTTTTCATACATTTGTCAAATCAGTATTTATCGCTGTTTCCTGTAAATGGAGCTGTTGTCTCATTTGGAGTATATGTATCGTTCTGCAAATAAGACGGCTCTTCAAAGGAGGACTCTTCAAATTCCGGTTCTTCAGCAGCAGATACAGACGCTGGCTGTATGCATTCTGCATCATGATCATGACGGAACTTGAAGCCTGCAAGAAGATTTTTTAACAGAGCAGCCTGACCTGACAGTTCTTCGCTGGCAGCGGCGCTTTCCTCGGCTGTGGCCGAATTTGTCTGTACAACACTGGAAATCTGGTCGATGCCGGTTGTAACCTGTGAGATCGCATCAGCCTGAGCACGGGAAGTGCCGGAGATGGATGAGATCTGATCAACGACAAGCTGCGCATTCGCTACAACTTTGTTCATGGATTCAGCGGTCTCATCTGCAATATGGATTCCCTTATCCACTGCGGCGATGGCGTTCTGGATCATGACTGTGGTATCCTGGGCTGCATCCTGACTCTTGCCAGCGAGATTACGGACTTCTTCCGCAACAACGGCAAATCCTTTTCCGGCGGAGCCCGCCCTTGCAGCTTCGACTGCGGCATTCAGCGCAAGAATGTTTGTCTGGAATGCAATATCCTCGATCGTCTTGATGATCTTATGGATCTGGTTGGATGTCTCCTTGATCTCGGCCATTGCATTTGTCATCTCACTCATATGGAGATTACTGTCCATCATGTCATTTCCAACACTGCTTGCAAGGTTGCTTGCAGATTCAGCATTTTTCGCGGCTTCTGAAACCTGATTCGAAATGTCGTTGATGGTTGCGGCCAGCTCCTGAACCGAACTCGCCTGCTCTGTGGCACCCTGTGAAAGTGCCTGGGCGCCGGTGGATACCTGATCCGCACCGGCGTCTACCTGAACCGAAGATTCCTGGATCTGGTGAAGGGTAGAATTCAGGCGGAAACAAATCTTCCTCATGGATTCCAGAATCGGTGCGAAGCCATTGACGTACAGCTCCCGGCATTCACTGTTGATAGTAAAATCTCCGGAACTCATGGAAGTCAGGATACGGCTTTCGTCTGAAATGATCGTGCGAAGATTTTTAACGATCTGTTCCGTGCTCTTCACAAGATATCCGATCTCGCCATCGGCATCGTGTGCAGGGATGGGGCTGTCCAGATCGCCTTCGGCAAGGGCATGCAGTCTCTCTGCACATTCCTCCAGAGGAGTGAACAGCAGTGCTCTTGTCATATAAATAAAAAGGAAAGGAAGGATCAGGGCCGCTACCAACAGAATGATCTCAATCACAGTAAGGATCAACGAGGAACCATTCCCTAAAGATGTGATGATGCCGATCACCGAAGCAATACAGGCGATCAATGTGAGTAAGAAACAGGCGATACGCATTTTCCACTTTAAAGCTGATTTCTGGTTCATTTTGTGTGCTCCTCTCTTCTTATGAATGTTTGTATCGAGAACAAATATGGTTATCGATACATTTATATTTCGACAGATATTCAGAAAAAATAAGGGGCTAAAAATTGTAAAATCGAAAAAAAATTATTGACAACACTCTGATACTGTTCTAAAATTTCTAAGAAGTCGAAAAGTGCAGAAAATGATCGGAAACGATATCGATTTCAGTCTGATTAAGAGAGGAGGTTGTTTTATGGCGGTTTATGGCATATATGGCAATTCAATGGCGATGATGTCAAAGGCGCTGGATTTTCTGTGGGAGAAGGAGTCGGTGATCTCAAACAACCTGGCAAATGTAGAAACTCCCGGATATAAATCACAATATGTAACTTTTGAGGAAGAGTTCCAGAATAGGCTGAGAGCCGCTTCTGCAGATCCAAGCGGAGCGGCAGTCAGAGACGCGGTCACTGGCAGCACATACAGAGTACATACTTCCCAGGGGGAGACTGCGCGGGCTGACGGAAACAATGTGAATGCGGACGCTGAATTAATGGAGCTTACAAGAACTTCACTCCAGTACCAGTATCTGCTGCGCAGTGTCAGCAGTGACATCAGCCGTCTGAATACTGTGATCACAGGTCAGTAAGAATGATCGGTATATATAGCAGATAATAAAGGAGACAGAAAGAATGGAGACTAGTTTTATCACACCTATTCAGCCGTGGCAGACGATCGGCGGGATCAGCGCGGATTCCACGCAGGATACCCAGTCTGTGTCCGCGGGCGGTATGTTTCAGGACATATTTCAAAATGCCATACAGGATGTAAGAAATACGGAGAGCAATCTTCAGTCACAGCAGTATCTTCTTTCGACAGGGCAGATCGACGACCCGCATACGGTACAGATCGCAGCATCTGAGGCACAGCTTGCAACTAATATGCTGGTCCAGCTTCGCAACAAAGCACTGGATGCCTATAATGAACTGATGAGAATCAGTTTATAGACATGACGAAAGAAGGTACATGAGATGAAGCCGGATATAAAAAAGAAATTCACAGAGCTCAGGCAGTTTGTCAGTCAGCTTGATAAGAGGGTAAAGATCATATCAGCCGTTGTCGCAGCGGCAGTGGTCATCGGCGCAGTGGTGATCGCCCTGGTCCTGAACCAGAAAGATTATGTCCCTCTGTTTACAGATATCTCTCAGGAAGAAGTCTCGGAGATCGTCGGAAGACTCCAGGAAGAGGGAGTCGATTACCGATATGAGGGCGATGGAACAATTCTTGTTGAAGAATCTCAGGCCGACAGCACCCGGGCAACTCTTGTCTACGAGGGATACCCAAGCAGCGGTTTTACCTATGATATTTTTACACAAAACGCTGGCGGAATGGCAACAGATTCTGAGCAGCAGACGTATAAGCTCTATGAACTTCAGAACCGGATAGGCGCTACGATCGGGCTTTTTGACGGTGTCAGCGACGCGAAGGTGACCATTGCGCTCGGCGATGAACAGCAGTATGTGCTGGAGGATAACTCCGGAACAGAAGCCAGCGCTTCTGTCGTTGTAACGATGAAGAGCGGTGCTGAGCTGAGCAGCAAACAGGCGGCAGCGATCCAGAGACTGGTTGCGCGAAGCGTGCCGGACATGCAGATGGAGAATGTCTCTGTTTTTGATCAGAACGGAATCGAACTGACTGATTCCACGGACGAAACAGGCTCCGGATCCACTGAGGCGGAACTGTCCCGCATTATTGAGCAGAAGATTGAACAGAAAGTGATCAATATCCTCACGCCGTTCTATGGAGACGGCAATGTGAGAGTATCCGCCAATGGAAGCGTCAACATGGACCGGATCATCAGAGAGTCCACTACATATACAACACCGGACAAGATCGACGAGAATGATAAGACCGGGATCATTTCCAGTGAATCCGGTTCCACTTCTGAGGGAACCGGTACGGATGCTGCGGCCGGCGTTGCTGGAACGGAAGAAAATGCTGATATCACAGAATATAATCAGCAGAACGGAAACGGAACCGACACTTATAACACGGAGACCTATGACCGGGATTATCTTGTCAATCAGGTAAAAGAACAGACTGAGATCGATCCCGGAGTTATGGATGATCTGACCGTTTCTGTCTCGATCAACGGGAACAACTTTGGAAATCTTACTTATGACGAGGTGCGCCAGCTTGTGGCCAATGCCACCGGAATCGGCATGGATGGGATCGACCAGAAGATCACGGCTGTTGCCGCTCCGTTCTATACGGATGACACAGCGCAGGATACAGGCGCTGATGTACAGGCCCTGCTGACTGAGCAGATGATCCCGTTCATAATTATCGGGTCGGCACTGCTTGTACTCCTGATATTGACTCTGATCATCGGATCGATTATCAGGCGCAGGCGCAGAAAGAAACGCCTTGAAGAAGAGGAACTTGAGACTGAGCCGCTTCTGATGCCTGAACAGCAGGAAGAGGATGAGGGAAGGGATATCCTCAGCGTACAGAATGAACGCAGCAGAGAGCTGCGTGAGAATATAAGAGATTTCGCCGAGACAAATCCTGAGATCTCAGCACAAATGCTGAGGTCATGGCTGAATGGAGGAAAAGACGATGAGCCAGACGCAAACTAGTCAGCCGAGTCTTACCCCGGAACAGAAGGCAGCTACCGTTGTCGTCGCCCTGGGGGCGGATAAGGCGTCAAAAGTGTACAAGTATCTGAATGCGGAAGAAGTAGAGAAGCTGACACTGGAAGTCGCAAAGCTCGGCCATGTGGAGTCTGCCAGGACAGAAGAGGTCCTGGACGACTTCTACAAAACCTGTCTGACGAGAAAAGTAGTCACGGACGGCGGCATGGAGTATGCAAGATCTGTTCTTGAGAAAGCTTACGGCGAATCTACGGCCAGGGAGCTTCTGCAGAAAGTGGCGAAGTTCCTGCAGAACAGGTCTTTTGAGTTCCTGCACAAAATGGACAGCAAAAACCTGTTTGCGGTTCTCCAGTATGAGCGTCCCCAGACGATCGCCATGGTTCTCTCTTACTCGGATGCCCAGCAGGCTGCGGAGGTGATCACGGAGCTTCCGGAGAAAAAAAGGATCAAAGTCGTGGAGGCGATTGCCAAGATGGAAAGTGCTTCGCCGGACGCGATCAAGATTGTGGAGCAGAAGCTCAGGGAGAAATTCAACAGCATCCTTACCACTGATTTTACAACGATCGGCGGCGTGGACTACATTGCGGATGTCATGAACAACATGGACCGGTCAAACGAGAAGTACATCTTCGACGAGATGAACAAGACAGAGCCGGAACTTGCCGATACGATCCGGAAGAAGATGTTCGTGTTCGAGGATATCGCTACTATGGACAACCGTTCAATCCAGCGTTTTATCAGGGAGTGCGATATGAAGGATATTGTCTATGCCCTCAAGGGAGCGGACGATTCCATCGCGTCTCTGTTTTACGCGAATATGTCGACCCGTATGGCGGATACCGTCAAGTCCGACCTGGAGATTACGGTCAATGTACGTCTGAGAGATGTGGAAGAAGCGCAGCAGCATATCGTCAATATCATCAGGCGGCTTGATGAGGAAGGCGAACTTGTGATCAGCAAGGGCGGAAAGGATGAGATCATTGTCTAAAGTTATAGTAAACAGTCAGGAAGGGGCGGCCTGGCATGAAGTCAGTCTCCCTGACCTGATGGATGCCGCCCTGCACCCGGAAGAGGCAGGGGAAGAGGCGGAGATGTCTTCTCTCACTGATGAAGAGGAACGTCTGCACCGCGAACGGATCGCCGCGGAGGAAGAGAGCATTCGGAAAGCTCAGGAGATCCTGGCCCGGGCGCGGGAAGAGGCCGCGAAGATCAGGAAAGATGCCTATGAGGCAGGCTACATCAAGGGGATGAAGCAGGGGTGCGATGAAGGACGCGAGAAGGCGTATGAAGAGCACAGGGCAGAACTCTCCTCAGAGTGCAGGGAACTGGAGAAGAAGATCAGCGACTATGTTCTCGAGATGGAGCACGCGAAGGAACGCGTGATGGAAGAGTATCTGGATGATCTGAAAGACATTGCTCTTGCCATCGGTGAAAAGATCATCCAGGCGAGCCTGAAGTCCAGCGGGGCTGTTGTAAAAAATATGATCCTTGCCGCGGTCGGGAAGCTGAAAAAGACGGCATGGGCAAAAATCTACATATCCGAAGACCCGGAAGAAGGGTTTGCTGAGATACAGGGTGACGCGGAACTGCTCCATGAGTTGTCTAAGATTTCGGACAATGTCAAGATCATCGCAATAGATGACGCAGCTCCGGGAACATGTCTGATCGAGCTGCCCGATGAAGTGATGGACATCAGTGTAGGGACCCAGCTCGAGAATATTCAGGAGATTCTGAATAATGCGAAGGTATAGTATTGCGGGGTGTTAAGAATGCTGAAAGAAATACCGAAGTTAATAATGCAGGCAGAAACGATCAACCATACAGGGCGGATCGAGAATATTACCGGAATGTCAATGGAAGCGTCCGGCGGCAGTGCGAATATCGGTGATATCGTCATGATCTATGACGAGGAACAGCATCGGCAGATCCAGGCGGAAGTAGTAGGATTCCGCGACGACCGCGTTCAGCTTATGGCTTATGAGAGCATCAGCGGAATAGGGTCAAACAGTTTTGTCAGAAATACAAAAAAGAGATTAAAGATACCGGTGGGTGAGTTTCTTAGAGGCCGGATTATAGACGCGCTGGGGCGTCCGATGGATGAAAAAGGCAGCTTTACTTCTCCCCGGTATTATTATGTCGAAAATCCGAGAATCAATCCACTGAGCAGGCCGCGGATCTCTCAGACGCTGAATTTCGGGATCAAGGCGATCGACGGACTTAACACGATCGGCAAAGGCCAGCGTATCGGAATCTTCGCCGGCAGCGGCGTCGGAAAGAGTACGCTGATGGGAATGATCGCGAGAAACGTGGAGTCAGATATCAACGTGATCGCCCTTGTGGGAGAACGTGGAAGGGAGGTCCTTGAGTTCGTGGAGAAGGACCTGGGCCCGGAGGGAATGAAGCGGTCTGTGCTTGTTGTGGCAACTTCAGATCAGCCGGCAATGCTGCGTATGAAATGCCCCCTTGTAGCCACTACGATTGCCGAATACTTTAAAGACCAGGGAAAAGACGTCATGCTCATGATGGATTCCCTCACTAGGTTTGCCATGGCGCAGAGGGAAATCGGGCTTGCCACCGGAGAGCCGCCTGTGGCAAGAGGATATACCCCTTCGATCTACGCTGAGTTCCCGAAGCTTCTGGAGCGCAGCGGGAATTTTGAGAAGGGCTCCATAACCGGTGTTTACACAGTGCTTGTAGAAGGGGATGACACGAATGAACCCGTTGCGGATACTGTCCGCGGTATCCTTGACGGACATATTGTACTCTCAAGGAAACTCGCGAATTCCAATCATTTCCCGGCGATTGACGTAAACGCCAGCATATCGAGGCTGATGGCGGACATCGTGGATGAGGGGCATAAATCTCTGGCATCCAGAATGCGGGATATCTTAAGCCTTTATGCACAGAATGAAGACCTGATCTCCATCGGGGCGTACAAGGCAGGAACCAATCCAAAACTTGATTATGCAATTTCGAAGATCAATAAGATCAATAGTTTTCTCATGCAGAAAACCGATGAAAACTTCACTCTTGAGGAGACGGTAAGTATAATGAGGAAGATCCTGGAAGAGAAATGATGATGCAAGGTCGGGAAGGGAGCAGCGATGAAAAAGTTTTCGTTTTCCCTGGAGAGAGTGCTCAATTATAAAGAACAGGTGGAGCAGAGCCTGAGAAATGAGCACGGTCAGGCAGTAAAAAAGGTCAGGGATAAGGAAGAGCAGATCAGCGGCCTGGAGGATGAGTTTGTTCAGTACCGGGATAAGGCAGGTCTGGACGAAACCCGACAGATATCAGTGGCCCGGTTACGCGGGCGGTCTGATTACATGAATCTGCTGATCGGCAGGATCAGAAATGAGAAGATGGCACTCGGCGAACTGAAGAAACAGGAGGAGCAGAAGAGAGAAGAGGTGATCCATGCAAAGCAGGAGACCTCGTCCATACAGATGCTCAAAGAGAAAAAAAGACAGGAATACGATGCCGCTGAGGAAAAAGCCAGAGAGCTGGAGATCGAAGAGTTTGTTTCAAACCGCATGATCTCCGCCAAAGGAAAGGATTAAGCTGGTAACTCTGTTCCGATATCGGGACGGATTGCCATAGATATTAAAAAAAGGGAGGTGAGAAAGATGGATATGTCGATGCAGAGCATGATCATGCAGAACATGATCAAGCCGGGCACGCAGATGGTTTCGGGCGGTTCGTCGGATTCCGGTTCAGAGACAGCAGTGTCTGACGGGGAAGGTTCCGGCCTGTTTTCAGGTATGCTCAAGGAGATGCAGAATACACTGCAGACTTCTGAGAAGCCATTCGCTTCCGCTGAGAATCAGCCGGACGGCCAGGAGGAGTCAGCAGCTGTGTATGTCGGCGCCGGGATGTTTCAGGCGGCGCTCTGGTGGAACAGTCCATTGACAGAGATGACTGATCCCACACTGACAGGGCTGGCAGTAACTGCAGAACAGATGACAGCTGTTTCGGGAACCCAGCCGCTGGCGACCGGGCAGGGAGCAGCTGATATCACTTTACAGTCTCAGGCAGATGCCGGTCTGGAAAGCGGTGTGGACATGCAGATCATCACCGGTCAGGAAAACGCCGGGGACGTGCAGACAACCCAGGGAGAGTACAGTACAGCGGCTACACTGACTGCCGCAGCCGGTGAGATGGAGCCGGAGGCGTCAATGGATCACAGTGGGACCGGCGTTTTCGGAGAAAGGATATCCATGACGGAGGAAGCTCAGGATGCTTCAGCCAGGACAGTGCAGGATTTTGCCAATGCGGACCTTAAGAACAGGGAGGCGGAAAACCGGACTTCCGTGGAAATCTCTGACGGCACAACAGCAGGTCAGACATTGGAAAGCGCATCTGGAATAAAGGTGCAGGCATTGAATGGCGGTGAGGATGGCAAAACAGAGAGTTCCGGGGAGAATGTTCCCGACGGATCAGCAGGTGTAACCGGAAATGCTGAGCACACACGCACCGGAGCGGCGGCCGGACAGGGGACAGTTTCAGAAACCCTGCATTTAAGCGGCACTGACCGGACAGCGGATATACAGAAGCTGCTCGATATGACAGAGAAAGCTTTTGTGTCTGATAAAGGTGAGATCAGTCTCCAGCTGGAGCCGGAACACCTTGGGAAGATCACGATCAAAGCGGTATATGAGCATGGAACCGCATCTGTTCTGATCACATGCAGTGACCCGGGCGGGGCAGAGCGCCTTTCCCATTATGCAGCGGATCTTGGAGTGATCCTTCAGGAGCGCATGGGTCAGCCCACGGAAGTTATTGTTGACAGACAGCCGGATAGCTACACAGAACAGTATGATCAGAATCCGGGCCGGGAAGACCGGCAGGAGAGCGCCAGAGAACAGAGCCGCAGACAGAAAGACAGGTCCAGAGAACTGGATGGAGATTTCCTTCATCAACTCAGACTTGGGATTATGTAGGCAGGCTTGGATCGATACAAAGGAGGAAATAAATATGCCTGATATATCAGCACTGGCAACAACGAGCTTGTATGCCGGAAACACAACGCAGAATACACGTTCTACAGGCAGCACGTCAACAACGAACAGCTCGCTTTCTGAGAAGGCTGTAAATTCCCTGTCCATGACAGATTTTTACGAGCTTCTCGCCACGCAGCTTCAGTACCAGGACGCGGATAATCCGATGGATACGTCCGAAATGATGGACCAGCTCGTGCAGACTCAGATGTCTCAGATGCTTGATCAGATGACCTCGGCCATATCGGATCTGACAACAGTGAACCTGATGAGCTATTCTTCATCCATGATGGGGAAAGAAGTAACTCTCGCAGAGGTGGACTCCTCTGGAAATTACACAGGAGAAGAGACGACAGGAGTCGTGACAGGCGTCACCCTTGGCACCACCCCTTCTGTGATCGTAAACGGGAAGGAATACAGCATCGTACAGATCATGAGTGTCGGTCAGGTACCTCAGGATACAGAAGTTCCTGATACGGAGACTCCGGAAACCGGGGACGGCACACAGACTGAGAGCATCTGATGAGACAGCCCGAAGTCAGGGGAATGAGGTGAGAGGATATGACGCAGGTCGGGAAAGTGGTAAGCGCCCAGTCGCTCAGGATTCAGCATGAGTCCGGGATACAGGGAAACAGTGGCACAGACTTTGCCGCGTGTCTGAGGGAGCAGGCGGAGAACAGCCAGTCTCAGGCAGGGCAGATCCAGTTTTCCAGGCATGCCGAGCAGAGGATGGTCCAGCGCGGAGTCAGTCTGTCAGGTGATAACATCAGAGACCTGACCCAGGCGGTAGAGCGGGCCAGACTGAAAGGCTCAAAAGAAACGGTGGTGATCGGAAAACAGGGAGCGTTTATCGTGAACGTGCCCAACAATATCGTCGTGACAACGATCACGGAACAGGAAATGAGACAGAACATATTTACCAACATCGACAGCGCTGTCTTTATGTAGGGCCGGACCTCCGGGAGGAGGCTCTGTCCGCCTGTGCGACTGACAGACGGACGAGGCAGCGTTTTCAGTAAAAAAGAAAAAAGGAGAATGCAGCAAAATGATAAGATCAATGCAGTCGGCTATCGCCGGATTAAAGTCACATCAGACAAAAATGGACGTAATCGGTAACAATATCGCGAACGTAAACACATGGGGCTACAAGTCAAAGAGCGCCAACTTCTCGGATTCCATGTACCAGAGTTATCTCTCCGGACGTGCCGGAAACAATACCCAGGGCAACCTCGGAGGCGTCAATTCATCCGTCATCGGTTTCGGTGCCAACGTCAGCTCTATCGTCACAAACACCACAACAGGGAGCCAGTTCTATACAGGAAACGGTTGGGACTGTATGATCAACGGACCGGCGTTCTTCATTGTCGGTCCCATGACGGGAAATAATGGAGTTGTTGATCCAGCTAACAATGGACTTGCGGGGAGCGGGCTGAGCCTGAGCAGAGTTGGGGCCTTCGGCATCGACAGCAATGGATATCTGGTAGACGATACGGGAAATTACGTGTACGGCTATGTCAATGGAAGTATAGATGGCGATGGCAATGTCACGGTGACTGATACAGGTGAGATTCAGCCGATTCAGCTGAATATGGCAATTACTGGTAATAATACAAGAGGTCCGATTGATTTCAACTCCATTAGAATAGCGGACGACGGTACGATCACAGTTGTGGACAATGACAGTGTGGCTCATGTCGTAGGAAAGATTGCGGTGGCGATGGTTGAGAACGTAGGCGGCCTTGAGCAGCAGGGCGGATTCCTCTACGGAGTTGGGCAGAATGCTGGAAATGTTACAGTCATGGGATCAAACGATGCTACCGGAAGCATCCTCAGCAGCAATCTGGAGATGTCCAATGTGGATCTGGCAACGGAGATGTCGTACATGATCACGACGCAGAGAGGTTACCAGGCAAACACAAGGATGATCACAGTCTCTGACGAGATGCTTGAAGAGCTTGTAAACATGAAGAGATAGTGAAGAGAGAGTAAGGATTTCTGACAGCCGGAAACGCCTTATGCCGGGGCGTTTCCGGTATGCTCCGGTATGTTTGGAGGTTTTTATGGTTGAATTTACCAGATTAAACGGAAGTATCATCCTGATCAATCCGTTTCAGATCGAGTATGTGGAACTGATCCCCGAGTCCAAGATCATCATGATGAACGGACACTTTCATATCGTGAGAGAAGATGAGGATGAGATCATACGCAGGATCACACAATACAGAAGAGCAATCTGTGAGAGGGCAGATTTGGAGGTATAGACGATGGACATAACAAGTATTGTTGGTATAGTAGCCGGATTTGCTTTTTGCATATACGGTATTCTGGGCAGCGGAAGTATATGGAATTTTGTGGATATTCCCAGTGTGCTGATCGTTGTCGGCGGTACGATCAGCTCGATTATCGCCAGTTTCCCGTTCAATGTTCTGAAGAATGTGGGAAAGCACCTGATAATCATCTGCAGTTCCAAGCGCTATCAACCCGAACCGCTTCTTGATATATTTACTGATTTCGCGCAGGTTGCGAGGAAAGACGGACTTCTGGCCCTGGAATCACGGGTGGCTGAAGTGGAGGAGCCTTTTCTGAAAAAAAGCGTGATGTACGTGGTGGATGCGCTGGATCCTGAGAAGATCCGAAGCACTCTGGAGCAGGATATTGAAAATACATCCCAGCGGCACGCACAGCAGATTGATATGTATATCAGGGGTTCCGCTTACGCTCCTGCTTTCGGTATGATCGGAACACTGATCGGACTGATCAATATGTTAAAGGATATGGATCTCTCGTCCGGATCATCCGCCAGTCTGGGAGCAAACATGTCTGTTGCGCTGGTCACAACGTTTTACGGATGTATGCTAGCCAACCTTATATTCCATCCGATCACCTCAAAACTGAACATCAGAGATGAGGAAGAGAGACTCTATAAAGAGATCATCGTGGAGGGAGTCCTGGGAATCCAGGAAGGAGATAACCCGAAAATGTTAAGGGAGAGGCTCGCCTCCACGCTTTCCCAGAAGCGCCAGCAGATGCTGCTTGATTCTGAAGACGGCGGCGGTTCGGCAAAGAAGGCGAGAAGGGGAAGAAAAAAGAAATAGAGGAGGGGGCCTATTATGAAAAAACAGAGAAAAGGAGCAGACGGCGGTTCATGGATGGACACTTACGGAGATATGGTCACACTGCTTCTGTGCTTTTTCGTCCTCCTCTACGCCATCTCCTCTGTTGATCAGAACAAATATCAGAATCTTGTCGCCAGCGTGAATCCGGAGATGGCGGAAGAGCTTCAGGAGATGCGGAGCGCCGAAGCCGCGGAGCAGCAGGCACAGAATGCCGCGATCGAGACGATGTACGAGAATCTCAGGAGCCAATTCGAAGCCATGGGTCTGGACGCAAATGTGGACGTCATTCAGGGCGACGGCTATAATTTTATCTCTTTCAGCGACGAAGTTTTCTTTGAGGCAGACAGCTACAGCGTGACAGAAAACGGACGCGCTGTACTTGATGCTTTCTGTCAGGCGATCGAGCCTGCGTCTGAGGAGATTCATGAGATACAGGTACTCGGCCATACAACAGAGGTGCCGGACCACCTGAACGTGGTGGAGGACCGGATGCTTTCCTCGGAGCGAGCGGCTCAGGTCGCCGCGTATATCCAGCAGAAAAACGTGATCGATCCGGCAAGGCTTGTCAGCCTCGGATTCGGACAGTTCCGGCCCATTGCGGATATCAATACCCCCGAGGGCAGAAGCAGGAACCGCCGTGTGGAAATCCTGATCACGAATGACGAAGCTGTGATGAAGAGCCTGACAGAGTACTATTCGGAAGTATATGGCCAGGATGTGGCCGCTATGCAGCCCGATGCGAATCTCTACCAGGATACACAGACAGGAAATCCCGGTGGATCCGGTGCTGAATAAATACCGCGGCGTCGCAGGCCGCATATTCGTAGGAGGATGAACATGGCAGAAGTATTGTCACAGAGTCAGATCGACGCTCTGATGAAAGAAATGCGGAGCGGAGGGAAGTCTCAGAAAAAGGAGGACAGCGGGAAAGAGGAGAAAAAGTACCGCAAATATGATTTCTACAGTCCGAAAAAGATAACAAAAGATAAGATAAAACTGCTGAAGGGTATTTACGACAATTATTCCAGGATCGCATCCTCCCGCCTTAACGGTATCCTGCGGATCAACTGTGAACTGGGGGTTCTGGCGGTAGAGGAACAAAGGTTCTACGAATTCAGCAATGCGCTGAGCGAGAATGACATCTTTATCACGCAGTCGCTGAAACTTCCGGGGGTCAGCAAGAAACCGCCTGTTCTGGTGCACATCAGCCAGGCGCCGATGCTGAGCATGATTGACCGGCTCCTGGGTGGGGACGGTTCGGATATGGAAGGCGTTGACAGCAGTTACAGCTATACAGATATCGAGCTTTCCCTTTATCAGAAGATCATGGGATACTTTTTGGATTTTACGCTGGATGCATGGGCCAGCTATATACATCTGGAAACTGAGAGTGTGGCTTTAGAGGAGAATCCCAGCCTGTTCCAGGAGATCAGTCTGGATGAGACGATCGCCATTATCATTCTCAATATTGTCACGGGATCAACAGAGGGAAAGATCACTGTTTGTTTCCCAAGAATGCTGCTTTCAGAGATGTTTGCCATTATTGATTCCAGTAAGCACAGAGCTGACATAAATGAGGTAGACGAAATTGACAGCAGGAACACCATATTATCGAAAATTACAAGGTCGTCTCTGACCGTACAGGCCAGTCTGGGCAAGAGTGAGGTATCCGTACAGGATATCCGCGATCTGAGACCGGGAGACGTGATCGATCTGGGAAAACAGAGCGGGTCAGAGATCGAATTGTTAATCGGAGGAAAACAATGGTTTTCCGGAACGCTTGGAACTTTAAAAAAGAACTCTGCAGTACTTGTGAGCGGCCGGTTGGACAAAGTGACGGACGAGGAGAGCGCAGAGGAAAAAGAGAAAGAAGATATTGTGTCAGTACCGGCAGAGTAATTCTGCTGTGTCAATAAAATTTTAAGAAAAAGAGAGGACTTTAAAATGGCTAAAATATTAATTGTTGATGATGCGGCATTTATGAGAATGATGGTAAAAGATGCTCTGGCAAAGGGCGGTTACACCGATGTTGAGGAAGCGGTTGACGGAGCGGAGGCCCTGGAAAAATTCAAGTCGATCCGTCCGGATCTTGTGATCATGGATATCACCATGCCTAATATGGACGGCCTGGAAGCTTTAAAGGCAATCAAGCAGGAGGACGCTGACGCTCAGGTTGTCATGTGTTCTGCCATGGGCCAGGAGAGCATGGTCATTGAAGCGATCAAATCAGGCGCTAAGGACTTTATCGTAAAACCGTTCAAACCGGACAGAATCCTGAGTACAGTTTCAAATATTATCGGATAAGCGGAAGGAGAGAGTTATATGTCTTTTTTAAGCACACTGAATATCAGCGGAAGCGGAATGACCGCCCAGCGTCTTCGTCTGGATGTGGCCGCGGACAATATCGCAAATATTGAGACAACCCGTACAGAGAACGGTGAACCATACCGCAGAAAGATGGTAGTGCTTGAGGCAAAACAGCCGTCTTTCGCCCAGATTCTCGCAAGTACGGCCGCAGGACAGCAGATTAACCCGGCAGGCAACGGCGTGAGAGCCGCTGAAGTAGTAGATGATGAGACTGATTTAAAACAGGTATACGATCCGGATCATCCGGATGCGGATGCAAATGGTTATGTGCAGATGCCGAATATCGATCTGGTAAAAGAGACTGCGGATGCAATGGCTGCATCTCACGCTTACCAGGCAAATATCACGGCATTTAATACGACGAGACAGATGGCGCAGAGTGCCCTTGAGATCGGACGATAACTTGATAAGTAGGAGAGAATAAGGATGAATGAAAAGAATTTAAGTCCTATGGAAATCGATGCCATAGGGGAAATACTGAATATCAGTCTTGGCGCGTCTGCAACTGCCGTCTCTACAATGCTTAACGCGAGGGTAGATATTACCACCCCTGTCGTTCGTGTAGTAAAAAAAGAAGATTTTTCTTTTTCCAATCTGAAGCCTGCTATTGCCGTTGAAATTTCCTACATAGACGGACTTTCCGGCAAGAATGTCATGCTTTTAAAGCGGAGTGACGTAAAGGTCATCGTTGAGATGCTGATGGGCATGAGTTTTACGGACGAAGAATTCGAGCTCAATGAAATGAATGTCAGCGCGATCAGTGAGGTTATGAATCAGATGATGGGAGCGTCTGCAACGGCGCTTTCTGAACTGTTCGGACGCGCAGTCAATATCTCCACTCCTCAGGCCTTTGAGGTGGAAGGAGAAGATACTTTTAAAGAAAAATACTTTGATGTTGACGAACCGATGGTGGTCATCGGGTTTACACTCAGCATTGAAGACAAGATGAAGAGCGAGTTCATGAACCTGATGACGGTTGATCTCGCCAGAGAGCTTGTTGACGGCTTCTTTCCCGACGGACTTGGAGACAGAGGGAATCAGGCAGCCAGCGGCGGGAGTGAGTCCGCACAGGAAGTACCGGAATCAGTTCAGAAAACAGAGCCTGCCCCGGCAGAAGAAACAGTTCTTCCCTCAGGGAACGAGAACGTTATCCCGGCCGGCACTGCTTCATCGGCCGCTGCACAGCCTGTGCAGGATACTGTTACTCAGGCACAGCCTGCTCCGGCTTCAGTTCAGGCGTCCGGGCAGCCTTCTGACAGCGTGATGCAGCAGATGCTCAATACAATGCAGATGATGCAGCAGCAGATGGTACAGATGCAGAACGCACAGGCGCCGAGACAGATCTCAGTGAAAAATGCTCCGATGTCTCCGCTGAAAAGCTCTGACACTGCGTCCGAACCGGAAGCGAACCTGGATCTTCTTATGGGCGTGCCGCTTGAACTGTCCGTGGAGATCGGGCGGACAAAAAAACTGGTAAAAGATATCCTGGAGCTCAACAAAGGGTCTCTTGTAGTTCTGGACAGGATCGCGGGAGAGCCTGTGGATTTGTATGTGAACGGAGAGTGCATCGCGAAGGGCGATGTTGTTGTGGTGGATGATAATTTCGGTATCCGAATTACGGAGATCATCCAGGACGAGACCGAGTTGGAGGAATAAAAACAGGATGTTAGAAGGTATTATCACAGCTTTTTCCACCCTGATCGTAATCATAGCAGTACTTTTCGCGGCCTGGTGGTTTACAAGAAAGCTTGCCTCAGGAGGCAGCTTTTCTCCACAGTCCCGCTATATGAAGATCATAGACCGTATTCCTCTTTCTCAGGACCGCTTTGTCGTCCTGATACAAGTGGAGGAAAAAGTCTATATGGCAGGTGTTACCGCGTCTCAGATCACGCTCCTTGCCGAGCTTGATCAGGAACCGGAAGCACTTACAGGACAGCCGTCTGCGACGCCCCCGGAGATTAATTTCAGGGAGCTGTTCCAGAAAGCAGGAAGGAGAAACCATGGAAAATAATCCGCTGATCAATATAAACGGGAACGGCGTACCTACACTGGATATTCTGATCCTGATGACAGTTATCATGCTTCTTCCGTCTATTTTGATCATGATGACGTCGTTTACCAGAATATTGATTATTCTTTCGTTTACGAGGAATGCCCTGGGAATCCAGCAGACTCCTCCGAACATGGTTCTTGTGGGGATTTCACTGTTCCTGACGCTGTTTATCATGAATCCGGTGATCTCGGATATCAACGAGACCGCCTATCAGCCTTATGTGGAGGGAACAATGACTCAGGAAGAGGCGCTGGACGCCGCTACGGTCCCGATGAAGGATTTCATGCTCCGTCAGACTGAGGTGGGTACGCTGAATCTGTTTCTGGATTTTGCCGGGATTGAGGAGCAGCCTGAAGATGTTCAGGACATCCCCATGACTGTAGTGATCCCTTCTTTTATGACCAGTGAGCTGGAGAGAGGGTTTATGGCGGGATTTCTGATCTTTATCCCGTTCCTTCTGATAGACATTATCGTTGCAAGCGTACTGATGTCAATGGGAATGATCATGCTTCCCCCTGCGACGATCTCGCTTCCGTTTAAGCTGCTGCTCTTTGTAACCGTAAATGGATGGGAACTGTTATTCTCCTCGATCATCACAAGTTTTAATTATTAGCGCACTGCGCTCTAAGGAAGGACTGATCTATTATGCTTACATCCGGTGAGATAAATAACCTGATGTATCAGATGTTCATTTTGGCGGTGCAGATCGGAGCGCCGGTTCTGATCATCAGTATGGCGATAGGTGTTATCATTTCGATCCTCCAGGCCGCCACCCAGATCCATGAGCAGACGCTTACTTTTGTGCCGAAGCTGATCGTGATCGGCTGTATCCTGGTCATAACGGGCGGCACAATGATGCAGCGTCTGCAGGATTTTACTGTTCAGATTTTTGAAATGATCGCAGGATAGGAGGAATACGATGCTTATTGCGGGGACCCCGGAATTTATGTATTTCTGCCTGGTCCTTATGCGCATGTCCGGTTTTGTATTTCTAAACCCGGTGCTCGGACGTGGAAATATACCCGCCCAGTTCCGCACAGGGCTGACTCTGGTGCTTACCGTTGTCATCTGCCAGGCGGAGTACGCGGCGGGAACACAGCTGCCGGAACCGGTGAATTCGGTTCAGTTCGGTCTGATGCTTCTGATCGAATTCGGCATCGGATATGTGTTGGGTTTTATCATGCAGCTCTTTGATTTTGTCATGACAGGAGCAGGATCGGTGATCGACTTCCAGATGGGGCTGTCTATGGCGACAGTATACGATCCTCAGAACGGAGTGCAGATCGCCCTGACCGGCCAGGTACTTCAGATCTATTATATGCTTCTTTTTTTTGCGGTGGACGGACACCTGACATTGATGCGGATCCTTCTTGCCTCGGGTGATGTGGTCCCCTACGGGGCTGCGGTTATCGGAAGGCTTCAGGCGGATGCGGCTGTCACACTTTTTACGGAATGCGTTGTGCTCGCAATGAAGCTGGCATTTCCCATCATCGCGATCGAATTCCTGACGGAGATCGCAATAGGTCTGTTGACAAAGATCATACCGCAGATCAATCTTTTTGTTCTCAATATCGAACTGAAAGTCGTCATCGGAATCCTCGTGCTGATCCTTCTGATCTCTCCCATCGGAGAGTATCTGAGGGGGCTGATCACACAGATGCTTCAGGAAATACAGAGCATGCTCGTGCTGATCGCGGGATAACGCAGGGTGTCTTTGACGCCCTGTCATAAAAAGGAGTTGAGATACATTGGCAGATGATTCAAAAACAGAAAAAGCCACTCCCAAAAAGCGGAAGGACGAGAGAAAAGAAGGAAATATATTCTTCAGCGCTGACGTGGTGACCGTCGTCTGTGTACTGGGATCTTTTTATTCGATCAAAATATTTTTTCCGACTATCTATGAGACCGTCAGCAGCTTTATGAGGGAGCTGATCACCATGGGCGGGGGATTGACCGACACTTCGGGGGATGAACTTAACAGGGTGCTCAGAGAATTTCTCAACGCTTTTGTCAGTTCCACACTGCCCATCATGCTGATCTGCATGCTGCTTGCCATCGTGGCTACCGGGGCTCAGACCAGGTTCCTCTTTACCGGGAAGAAGTTCATGCCCAAACTGAGGAATATCAGCCCCCTTCAGGGGATTAAGAAGCTTTTTTCCCTGAGGAATGTGGTGGAGCTGTTAAAGAATATGCTCAAGATCATCATTCTCTGTGTCATACTTTACATGGCGCTTCGGGAAGATTTTATCGCGGTCGTCAGGACAATGGACATGGATATCGCCGTTTCAGCTGTCTTTATGCTGAATCTTTCTATGGATATGGTGCTGAAGACAGTGCTGGTATTCGCTGTAGTGGCCGCGTTTGATTATCTGTATCAGTGGTGGGAATACGAGAGACAGATCAAGATGTCCAAGCAGGAGATTAAAGAGGAGATCAAGCAGACAGAGGGAAATCCCGAGATCAAGGGCAAGATCAGGAACATGCAGAGACAGCGTGCCCAGTCCAGGATGATGCAGGCGGTTCCGGGAGCCGATGTGGTCATCAGGAACCCTACCCACTATGCAGTTGCCCTTAAGTATGATATGAATGTCAATGGAGCTCCTGTTGTCGTGGCCAAAGGACAGGATGAACTGGCGCTAAGGATCGTGCGCGTGGCGGAAGAAAACGGCGTGACAGTGATCGAGAACAAACCTCTCGCGAGGTCGCTCTACGCGTCGGCCGAACTGGACAGGGAGATTCCGAGAGAGTATTACGGCGCTGTGGCGGAGGTCCTTGTGTATGTATACCGTCTGAAAAACAAATTGGAGTAAACTATGAGAAGACTACTGAACAATGCAGTATCACTTTTTGTGATCACGATTGTTTTACTGCTGATTATACCATTAAGTCCGTTTCTTCTGGACGTACTGATTATTATAAATATTTCCATATCCATGATTATTCTGCTTATAAGCATGAATATCAAGTCTCCGCTGGAGTTTTCAATTTTCCCGTCCCTGCTCCTGGTGACCACCTTGTTCCGTCTGGGCATTAACGTTTCTTCTACCAGAAACATCCTGACGAACCAGGGACAGGCCGGACAGGTTATTCAGGCGTTCGGTGATTTTGTACTCCAGGGAAATGCTGTTGTCGGATTTATCGTATTTATCATTATCCTCCTCGTTCAGTTCCTGGTTATCACAAAGGGAGCCGAGCGTGTGGCTGAGGTCGCTGCCAGATTTACCCTGGACGCCATGCCCGGAAAACAGATGGCCGTGGACGCGGATTTAAGTTCCGGACTGATCACGGAGGAGCAGGCGAGAAAGCGACGTTCCGACATCCAGAGGGAGGCGGACTTCTATGGCGCGATGGACGGTGCTACAAAGATCGTCAAAGGTGATGCCATCATGTCCCTCCTGATCACGGTGATCAATCTGGTTGGAGGCTCTGTCATCGGAATGCTGCAGGGCGGCATGGAACTCACAGAGGTTCTTACGGTCTATTCTATCGCTACGATCGGTGACGGACTTGTATCCCAGATACCGGCCCTCCTGATTTCTACAGCGACAGGTATGATCGTTACCAGATCCGTCTCAGAGGGAAGCCTGAACGAGGATGTGTCCAAGCAGTTCCTGGCTCAGCCGAGAGCGATCATGATTGCAGGTATCGTTCTTCTTGTACTTGTCTTTATACCGGGGATGCCTCGCCTTCAGTTGATTGTGCTGGGCGCTGTGCTCCTGTTTGCCGGTTTCCGTCTCTCTCAGAGCATGCGGGAAGCTGCGGTGAAGGAAGAGGAGGCGGTCCGGGAACAGGCAAAGGCTGCTGCGGAACAGCAGGAAACGTCTCCGGACGAATACTACAGGGATATCAACCATGTGTATTCCCTGATCGGGGTTGAGCCCATCGAGATGGAATTCGGGTACAGCCTGATTCCCCTGGTGGATGAGGGCAGCGGTGGAAAGATGATGAACCGGATCGTGATCTTCCGGCGCCAGTACGCTCAGGAGATGGGGCTTGTCATCCCGTCCATCCGGCTGAGAGACAGTTCCGCCCTGAATACGAATCAGTACCGGATAAAGATCAAGGGAGAGGAAGTGGCAAGAGGAGAGATCCTTGTGGACTATTACCTGGCTCTGGAGCCGTCTGAGCCTTCCGGAGAGATAGACGGAATCGAGACGATAGAACCGGCATACGGCATCCCAAGTAAATGGATCCTTCCGGAAAACAGGGAGATGGCTGAGATATACGGATATACAGTGATCGATCCTCTCTCCGTCATGGTGACCCACCTCTCAGAGACTGTCCGCAGGCATGCATATGAACTGCTCAGCCGTCAGGAGACGGTTCAGCTCGTGGAAAGTCTGAAGAAGACGGCACCCGAACTCGTGGAGGACAGTATCCCAGGGATCCTGTCATACAGTTCTCTTCAGAAGATCCTTGTCAGTCTGCTGAAGGAGAATATCCCGATCAAGGATCTGGAGACCATCGTGGAGTTCGCGGCGGACAGCATTCCGAACACATCGGATCTAAACGCAGTGACCGAAAACGTCCGAAGCGCGCTGTCACGGACCATAACGAGGAAGTTCTGCCGCGACGGGCAGATGAATGTGATCACACTGGATGCGGATCTGGAGCGTATGATGGTGGAAAGCCTTGTCCGCGGAGATTCAGGGGTTCAGATCTCCCTGAAACCGGATGTAGTGCAGAATATGATCACTCAGCTCGGAAACGAGATGAAAAAGTTCGCCGAGCTTTCCAGAGAGCCGGTCCTGCTTACAAGCCAGGTCCTGCGCTTATATGTCTATCAGCTTTTGGAACCGATCTATCCTGATCTGAATGTCCTGTCCTTCCAGGAAGTGACAAACAATATCCAGATTCAGGTGATCGGCAGTATCACACCGTAAAATGATGTGAGTGAGCATCACGAAAGAGGAAGATAAGATGAATCAGGTTGACGGCAAATATAAAGATATGACAAATGAAGAAATGCTTGATGAGTATGCGCGGACACAAAGCCTGGAGCTGAAGCATGAGCTTGTCAAAAGATACATGTATGTTGTGAGGATGATCGCGATCCAGATGAGGGACGTTTATCTGAATTTTGCGCAGGTAGAAGATATCGTCCAGGAGGGAGTCATCACACTGATGAATCTGCTGGACAAGTATGACAGCCAGAAAAATGCGAAATTTGAGACTTACCTGTCCCGGAGGATCCGTGGTATGATCATAGATATTGCCAGGAAACAGGAATGGGGTTCCCGAAATGTGCGTAAAAACATGAAAATGATAGATAACGCTATCGCCGAGCTCACGGTGAAAAACGGGAAAACCCCTGATTCGAGGGCAGTTGCGGAATATCTGCAGATGCCTTATTCAAAATATCAGGAAATTATCGGGAAGAAAAGTCTCCTGTCCATCGTATCCCTTGATATGATTATGATGGAAGCTCAGGAAAAGCAGAGATCATCGCAGATTCCGACGGCTGATGAAGCTCAGCAGCCGGAAGAGACCTACCTCAAAAAAGAGATGTCAGAGATCCTGGTTAAAGGAATTGAGATGCTGAAAGAGAAAGAAAGGATTATTATTTCCCTCTATTATGTCGAAGAATTAAATATGAGGGAGATTGCGCAGGTTATGAATGTAAGTGAGCCGAGGATTTCCCAGCTCCACTCAGGAGCGATCAGAAAACTCCGCAATTATATAGAGCAGGAACTGCAGATAAATGCAAAGAAAGGATGACGCAATATGTTTCAAGGGTTTTACAGACTGACATCAGGGATGCTCACTCAGAGCAGAAACCTCGATGTGATCAGCAACAACATGTCCAATGTCACGACTCCGGGATTTAAGGAGGATCGGTTCATCATATCTGATTTTCAGAGTGAACTTCTTCTGAGGACCGGAAATAAGGTCAAAGCCGGTACGACTGTGATCGGAGATAAGTCTATGATCACTGCCGGAGACGGAACTGTGACGGATTACTCTCAGGGAACTTTCTCCACAACGGACAGCGCGCTGGATTTTGCCATCAGCGGAAACGGGTTTTTCCCGGTTCAGACTGACGACGGGACAGTGTATACGAGGGACGGAAGTTTCTCCCTGGACGATGAGGGCTATCTTACGCTTCCCGGCGTCGGCCGTGTGCTCGGCGAAAACGGCCCCATCTATCTGGGTACAGACAGAGTGACCGCAGACAGTCAGGGCCGCATCTATGATGAGCAGTCCGACGCACTGCTGGGCCAGCTGATGGTCGTTGATTTCCAGGATTACGACCAGCTTCTCAAAGGTGAAGGCAATATCTTTACCTCTGCGGGGAATGCCGTGCAGACTGACGCGCAGATCAGCTGGAGAACACTGGAAAATTCCAACGCAGACCCGGTAGAGCAGATGACACGCATGATGGCAAGCCAGAGAGCGCTTCAGAGTTCTGCTCAGATCATGAGGATATACGATCAGCTGATCAGCCAGATGACGACCAACCTTGGCCCGACACAGTAACATAAGGAGGAGAGATACGGATGGACACTTCATTTTATACAGCGGTTCGCGGCGCAATGACGCAGCAGACACATATGGATATTCTTTCCAACAACATCGCGAATATTAACACCAGCGGATATAAGACAAAAGACGCTTCCTTTCAGGATCTGATGTATTACGGTCTGAGAGGGCTGGACGAGGATATGCAGGCCGGAACCGGCACGATCGTCCGACAGACGGATACGGACTTCAGCGGGGCAGCGTTGCTGCGTACAGGAAGGGACTTTGATTTCGCGATCCAGGGAAATGGTTTTTTTATGATCCAGGATCCCGCGGACGGTGATATCACTTATACGAGAAGCGGAAGCTTTTCTCTCTCAGAGAGGGCGGACGGCATGTATCTGGCTGACTCTGAGGGGAATCTTGTGTTGGATGCCCAGCAGAATCCGATCCGGTATGTGAACGGAGAACTGACTGCTCTTCCGGGAATGTTTGATTTTGCCAACACCAACGGTATGATGAGTGTCGGAGACAACTACTTTGTCCCGGTAGATAAAAATGGCCCGGTAATGCAGGCGGGAAACGCGACGCTGGTCCAGGGATCACTGGAGAACTCCAATGTTGACCTTGCGGATCAGATGTCAAAAGTGATCATTTCACAGAGGTCCTACTCCTATATGCTCCGTATGGTGCAGACAGCAGACGAAGTGGAGCAGACAATAAACGAATTGCGGGGATAGTAAACTATGAAGATAAACAGATATGATGAGATGGGAGAAAGAGAACTGGATATCCTCAGGGAGATCGCGAGCATGGGAACCGGCTATGCAGCGACCTCCCTTGCGAGCATGCTCGGGACAAAAGTCAGAATGACGATACCTGAGATCAGCATCCTCGGGTATTCAGAGACGATTGATAAAGTCGGCGATCCCGAGGAGGGGATCGCTGCGGTGCTCACATGCATGAGCGGAGAGATCCAGGGGATCATGCTCTTTCTCCTGAGACTTGACTTTATTAACGAAGTACTTAAGAAAATGCTGAATCAGACAATAGAGAGCTACAACGATATGACGACGATGGAGATGTCTGTTCTCTCAGAGGTCGGAAATATCATTATTTCATCTTATGCCAACGCCATTTCCTCTCTTACAGGAATAACCATAAAGCTCAGCGTACCTTCCACATCCATTAACATGCTTGGCGGAATCTTAACCGTCCCGATGGCCGAATTCGGATATGTGACAGATAAACTTCTCCTGATGGACGGCGGCCTGGTCGTGGATGATAAAAAATTAGACAGCACAATCCTGATGATGCCGGATATTGAGTCTCTGAACGTACTGATGAACGAACTGGGGAAAGTCTATGAGGAATAATGAAGTAAAGATCGGGATCGGCGATATGAAGGTATTGAGGATGGAAGGTACTCTGATCACATACGCCCTTGGATCCTGCATCGGGATCACACTGTATGATCCCGTCATAAAGCTTGGCGGGCTTCTCCATGTCATGCTCCCAAAGGCCGGGGCACAGGCGGCTGCGACGCCGTTTAAGTTCGCCGATTCGGGAATCCAGGAGATGCTCCGGAAAATGGCGGCTTACGGCGGTGTGAAAAGCAGGTATGTATGCAAGATTGCCGGAGGGGCACAGATGTTCCAGATGACGGGACCGATCGGAAATATCGGAGAGAGGAATATTGCAAGCGTAAGAGAAACTCTGGCACAGGAAAGGATCCGGATCCAGGGAGAGGATGTGGGGAAAAACTATGCCAGGACGATGCTGATCGATGTCAGCAGCGGGATAGTCAGGGTCCGGACCATGGGCCGAAATGAAGTCATACTGTAGATGACCATACCGTAAAAAGTTGAAAAAGGAGGAAAATCAGGATGGCAGAAACATCGATATTGCTGGAATCAGGGACGAATGAAATTGAGATCATGGAATTTACAATCTACGGGGAGCTGTATGGGATCAATGTGGCGAAAGTCAAAGAGATCATGATGTCCGCCCATGTAAAACCAATTCCTCACTCGGATTCCGCTGTGGAGGGAATATTTAAACCCAGAGATATCATGCTGACTGTGGTGGATCTTCCTTTCTATCTGACCGGCAGGACGACCACTCCCCAGGAGAAAGATCTTTTTATCATTACAAATTTTAACAAGATGAATATTGCGTTCCGCGTGCATACTGTAGTAGGGATACGGAGGATTTCCTGGGCGGATATCCGCAAGCCGGACAAGACGCTCAACAGCGGAAAAGAGGAAGGGATAGCGACAGGGATCGCTCAGTGCGGCACGGATCTCGTCACCATCCTTGACTTTGAGAAGATCGTGGCTGAGATCGCGCCCGAGACCGGGATACAGCTGGACGAAGTGAAGCAGGTGCCGGAGGAAGTGAGGAAGAACGAGTCGATCATCTTTGCGGAAGACTCCCTGCTCCTGTCGCGCATGGTGGAACAGTCCCTGAATAAGGCGGGATATCACAATATCAAGAAATTCAATAACGGTCAGGAAGCCTGGAATTATCTTGAGTCGATCCGTAATGATTCCGATCTCTCAGAGAAGGCGGCCCTGATCATTACAGATATTGAGATGCCGCAGATGGACGGGCATCATCTCACAAAACTGGTAAAAAGCGATGAAAAGCTCAAAAAAATACCTCTGATCATATTCTCTTCACTTATCAATGAGGAGATGGAAAGAAAAGGAAGAGAGCTTGGCGCTGACGAGCAACTCTCCAAACCGGAGATCGGCCATCTGGTCTCCATCATGGATGAACTTATCGAAAGGAGGAAGAAAGATGAAACAGTTCGTAGTTAAACGTGCAATAAGGTCGGTGGACTCGGACCACATTCTCGGATATGAGCTTTTGTTCGAAAAAGGAGGAGAGGATCTGTACGGAGAAAACAGTAATTCTGCAGCAGACACGATTGCCAGCTTCCTGATGAACAACAGTGATAAGATATTCCGAGAGAAGCAGATATTCCTGACTTTTACACCGTCTTTGCTTTTGAGGAACACTCCCAAGATCTTCCAGAAAGACAAAGTTGTGATACAAATTGGCGACAACCTGATCGTTCATCCGCTGGCAATGCCGATCATCGAGAAATACCACAAGGAAGGTTACCGTTTTGCCATCAATGATTTCCAGTTTTCTCCAAAATACTTCAGTCTGCTGGAATATGCTGATTTTATCCGGCTGAGGATGAAGAAAAATCTGTCGTCAAAAGAGAAAGTGTCTATGGAGAATGTGATCAACATGACTCATGGATTCGGGAAAAAGTGTATCGTCACTGATGCGGATACAAAAGAAGAATATGAACAGGCGATTGACCTGAAGGCGGATTATATCGAAGGGAATTATGTAGCGGAAACTCTTTCTGTAAAGGCTGAGAAAGTGGATTACCTTCAGGGGAACTTCTTCCAGCTTGTTGTTGCGGTATCACGCGATGAGCCGGATATCTCTGAGATCGAAGAGATCATCAGCAGGGACGCGGGACTGAGTTACTCTCTCCTGAAGCTGGTCAATTCTGCCTATTTTGCTCTTCGCAGGAGAACCGCATCGATCCAGCAGGCGATCATGACCATGGGTATCAGCCAGCTCCGCCAGTGGATCTATATGCTGAGTCTGAACAACGAGGGAAGCGAGGGATCTGATGAGATCTTAAGGCTTTCGTTCCTCCGCGCGAAATTTGCAGAAGAATTGATCCAGAATACAGGAATGAAATTCATCACTCCTTCAGAAGCTTATATGATGGGAATGTTTTCTACTCTGGAATATATGGTAGACGCTTCCATAGAGGAGATCATCGGTGAAATCCCGATCGACACGGTGATAAAGAACGCCCTGATCCGAAGGGAAGGCGACGCGGGCAAGCTGCTTGACCTTGTGATCTGCTACGAGAAAGCAGATTGGAAACAGTGCCAGATCCTCGCAAAAGAGATGGACGTTCCGACTTCCCTTCTGTCCCAGATTTATATCAACTGCGTGGAAGAGGTAAGTTCTGTCTGGGACAGCCTGACCGGAGAGTATACAAGGCCAGGCGAAGACAGCATGTTCAAGCCACGGGAGAATACCGGGGAAAAAATCGAGGATGTGCTGCAGTAAAGGAGGAAAAAAGTGGCTGTTACAATCGTATTGACGAATCAGAAGGGCGGAGTCGGGAAAACAACGACTGCGGCGGCTCTCACAGCCGGGCTGGTACGCCGGGGAAAAAGAGTCCTTGCCATAGACCTGGATCCACAGGGAAACCTTGGGTTCAGCCTAGGGATGGATATCGATAATTCCCTCACTGTCTATGATATGCTCAAGAACAGGACTCCGGTAAATGAGGTCATTCATACAACAGAGGACGGATATCATGTGATTCCGTCCAATATTCTTCTAAGTGAAGCGGAGATCGAGTTCCAGTCCGCGAACAGGGTAATGCTCCTGCGGGAATCGCTGGATCAGGTGAGAAATGATTACGACTTCATTATCATTGACACCCCTCCTTCGCTGAACATACTGACACTGAACGGATACGCGGCCTCCGATTATCTGATCATCCCCATGGCATCAGAGATCCTGAGCCTGGTAGGGCTGATCCAGCTCCAGGAGACGGTCAGTGAAGTAAAGGCGTCCGTGAATCCGAGACTTCGGGTTCTCGGAATCCTGCTGACGAAATACAACCGCAGGACACGGCTTGCCGCCGATGTGCTGGAGATGGCCGAAGCTGTGGCTGAGCAGACAAAAACAGCGCTTTTTGACGCAAAGATTCGTTCTGGTGTGGCGGCGGCGGAAGCACCGGCCCATGGGAGCGATATCTTTTCCTATGCCCCCAGATCAAATCCGGCAAAAGACTATTCCATGTTTGTGGATGAGGTCATGGGCAGAATCGGATCCGGACAATAAATAAGAGAGAAGGAACACATCATATGAGCAGGAAAACAAATAAGACAAACCATGTACTGAACCTTCTCACATCGGGAGTGAAAGCGGCTTCCGAGACGGAGACCCCGGCAGGACAGCCGCCCAGCGTATCCATCGTGCGCAAAAACGACGACGGTGTGGCTGATCAGATACGGGATACGCTGGAGAAAGAGTTCCAGACAGCCGTGAAAGAGGAGATGGATGAGAAAGAGGCGAAGAAAGAGCAGGAAGCACAGAAGCAGAAAGCGCCGGTCTCTGAAAAAAAAGAAGAACCTCCGAAAAAGGCCCAGGAACCTTCTTCCGAGAAGGCAGAGGAAGAGGAGGACGATTTCTTTATTGTTAATGTGATGGAGCGTCTGGTCAAGGAGAAAGTACCGCAGTATATCAGTCAGTTCCATGTTTGCGGATGCCGCAGATGTCTTGCGGATGTGACCGCTCTTGCGCTCACGGAGCTGCCGGCCAAGTATGTTGTGATCAACCGGAGCGCAGTCTCTCCGCTGATGAATTTCTATTCGACAAAGTACGCGGGAAGGATAACAGTAGAAGTGACAAAAGCATGCATGGCGGTTCAGAAGAACCCTCATCACAAATAAAAAGATCATTTTTCTCCGAAAACTTTAGAAAAATAAAAAAGTGACGATAATTCTTATAGAATCTATTTATTTTATTCATTGTTAGAAAAGGAGATGTGATTTATGGCGACAATAGGAGGCCTTTCATCCACAACTTCTGCGAGCACAAGTTCGATCAGAGGTTACGGCGGACTGGCGAGTGGTTTGGATCGTGATACACTGATCGAACAGCTTACATCCGGCACACAGTCCAAGATTGATAGTTTAAATCAGCAGAAGACAAAGCTCGAGTGGGAACAGGAAGCGATCAGAGAGATCACGGACAAGATTTATGATTTTACACAGAAGTATACATCTTATAGCTCCAGCACCAACCTGCTGGGATCTGCCCTTTTCGGGCTTTCAGACGTTACGGTAAACGGAGAGAACAGCAAGTATATCTCAGTGAGCGGATCCGCGCAGTCTGCGAATCTTCTCACAGTGCTGGGCGTAAAACAGATGGCTCAGAAGGCGACTCTCACCACAACTCAGAACGCATCAGACAGAGAACTTTCTCTGGGGAATATTTCAACTAATCTTAATGCTAATGTGCAAGTGAACACCGCTGGGGGATCATCCATTAGGTTGAAGTACGGAAATACCAGCTATACTGTAACACTGGGCAGAGGCGACGGATATTCCTATAACACTCCCCAGGATGTGGCGGATTCTATCAACAAATCACTGAAGGAAGTGACGATGAGCGACGGAAAAACTCTGGCTGACGTAATGGAGGTATCCCTTGACGGTGATAAGCTGGTTATTAATAATAAGGACAGTGCGGGAAATACGATCACAATCACAGGGGGATCCAATAAGATCATGGAAACGCTTGGATTCACCGTGCCGAGTGGCGGGATTGAGATCGCGACCAACAGATCTGTTACAGCAGATAACACAAATACGGCAATTCAGTCTAAGACGATCAAAGAACAACTGGCGGGACAGTCCATCAGCTTCGAGTACAACGGCACGATCAAATGGATTGAGATGCCCTCTGAGGATGAGTTTAATTCGATCAATACACTGGATCAACTGCAGACCTATCTTCAGGACGAACTCAACAGCGCGTTCGGAAACGGAAGGATCAGGGTAGACCTGACAACGGATGGCAGTGGGAATGGATCCCTTTCATTTAAGACGACCACACCCGTAACGGGTGCTGACGGCAGGGTGACCTCGGGAGCGGACGATAATTCTTCCACTCTTTCCATTACGTCATCCACAGGCTATCTGACCGGCGAGGACTCCCTGTTTGGAGTCCAGAATGGAGTTTCTAACAGATTGAATCTGTCTGCCACGATCGCTGAGTCCGGACTGAAGAACAGTCTTGATACAACTCAGCCTCTGTCCCTGGTCATCAACGGAAAGACCATAGATGGAATCACAGCGGACAGCACGATCCAGGATATCATAGACGCGGTCAACAACGATCCGGAGGCCGGTGTGACTATCTCTTACCAGGAGAACACAGACCGCTTTATCATCACTGCGACGCAGAACGGCGCCAGCGGGCATGTGACGGTGTCAGGGAACGTGGCGGACGCCCTGTTTGGCACAAAGGATGCCGGCGGTTATACTGTTTCAGAGGGGAAGGACGCTATCATCGCCGTACAGTATGCGGGAAGCAATAAAGTGACCGAGATCGTCAGGGACTCCAACACGGTGAGCGTGGATGGTCTGAATATCACGGTAAACGGCACCTTCGGCTATGACGAGAAGGGGGACCGGATTCAGAATACGGAGGCTGTGACATTCACGGCCAAGGCGGACACAGACAAGATTGTTGAGACGGTCACCCAGATGATCAATGAATACAATGAGATTCTTGAACTGATCAACGACCAGGTATCCACAAAGCCGGATCGTGACTATACGCCTCTTACCTCCAGCCAGAAGGCGGAGATGAGTGAAAACGAGATCGAGCTCTGGGAGAATAAGGCGAAAGAGGGACTCATCTTTATGGATTCTGATCTCAGATCCATGGCAGACGCCCTGAGGTTTATTATCCCTTCGGAGATCCGTTCCCAGCTTGAGGCGATCGGTATCACAACGTCTTCAGACTACTCGGATAATGGTAAGCTGACATTGGACGAGTCAGAGTTGCGTGCTGCGATCGAGTCCAATCCGGAATCTGTGCGCAATCTGTTTTCTGCCAACGCGACCGTTAACGCGGATGGCACGACGACATCCGGAGGGCTTATAAGGAATATGAAGACGATTCTGGACCGCTACGCATCTACGACTGGAGCGACAAAAGGTATCCTTGTTGAGAGAGCTGGTTCCGAACATGCGCTCACGAGCGTACTTAACAACAGCCTTCAGGATGAGATCGACGAGATAGACGACCGCATTGCTGCTATGACAGAACGGCTTACGACTGAGCAGGATCGCTATATTTCACAGTTTACACAGCTTGAACTGCTGATCTCCCAGATGAATTCGCAGAGCAGTTATCTGGCATCACTGTCCGGAGGCTATTGATGATTTGCGCCATGCAGGAGAGAGGAATTATTTGGAATGTATGAAAACCCATATCAGAAATACAAAGAAGAAGCTGTCATGACCATGACAAAAGGCGAGATGCTGCTTCTTCTGTACGATGAACTGCTGAAGCGGCTCACGGCAGCGGAACTGACAGTGAAAAAGCAGGATTATGATGCGTTTAACACTCATCTTAGAAGAGCCGGGGAGATTATACAGTATCTGCGAGATACGTTGAATTTTGATTATCCCATCAGCAGGCAGCTTTACCAGATGTATGATTTCTTTCAGGTTGAGCTGGGGCGTATAAAGGCGTCCAGGAATCCTGAACAGATCGTCGAAGTGAAGAAACTTGTACAGGAATTAAGGGAAGCATTTGGAGAGGCAGAAAAGAAGGTGGATCAATGAGCAGTTCCGTCGATGAACGCAGGGAGGCTGAAGCACTCATACTTCAGCTCGCCCAGAAAGAGTACAGACAGTACGGAGAGATTGAGGAGCTGACCCATGAGATTATATCTGCTATGGATCACGATGATCAGGTGTCGATACGCCTGCTGCTTCAAATGCGTGGAAATGCCATGGCCGAACTCGAAAAGACCAGGCGTGAGCAGAAGATGCTTCTCAATTCTGGCAATGAATGGTGTCGGCGCATCATAGAGAGGGCAGACGGCAGTACAGAGAAAGATATGACAGAGACAGAGAAGAGAATCCGCATGCTCTCAAAAGGGAAAATAGAGATATTGAAGCGCACCGTTGAGCTTGACAGAAAGATCAGTATCAAATTTGCGGGAGACGATTCTTACTACTCCAGATAACAGTGACCGGGGGACATTTCGTGCGGCTTTCAGAGAGAGCTCACGGTGTTTCCCGGTTCTTTTGGTTTGTCCGAATTTGGTTTTGGTTTCGATATAAGTTTGAAAAGGGGAGAATTATGGAGGCTATCGTGTTCGACAATGTGAGCAAAATATTTCCGGGCGGAGAAGTCGCCGCGGAGAATGTCTCGGTCCGGATTCGAAAAGGGGAATTCGTCTTTGTGATCGGGCGGAGCGGCGCCGGCAAGAGCACTTTTCTTAAGCTGGCAGGCGCTCAGGAGGAGGCTACTTCAGGGAAAATATGGGTAAACGGCCAGGATCTGTCTGCGCTGACAAGACATGAGATCCCCTATTTCCGTCGGCAGATCGGTGTCATGCAGCCGGAATTCGGACTGCTTAAGGACCGGACGCTGTTTGACAACGTGAATCTGGCCATGCTCGCTACCGAACAGCCGCGAAAGGCCGGAAAAAAGCGTGTCATGCAGATGCTGAAACTGATGGGGATCGAGAAGCGTGCGGGATTTTATCCCCGGGAAGTCTCCATGGGGGAAGCGGCGCGGGCGCTTCTGGCTCGGGCAATCATCTGCGGGCCGTCGATCCTCCTTGCGGATGAACCTACGGCAAACCTGGACCCGGACACCTCCTGGGATATGATGTGTCTGATGGACGAACTGAACAGACAGGGGATGACAGTAGTCGTTGCCAGCCATAACCGTGAGCTGGTGACCATTATGCGGAAGAGGGTGCTGACGTTTTCGGCCGGATGTCTGGTCGCTGACGAGAAGAACGCAGTCTATAATGCAAGGGCGGCAGACGCCATGGAAGAAAGAAGAGTACTAAACGAGCGCATGAACAGGAAGAGGGAGACTCAATGAGCGCATTAGCAGGAAGAAATCAGGAAGATTATCTTATTGAGCTGACATCAGCTGCGATCGGCCAGAGGGAGGCGGCTAAGAACGCAGGGCGCCTGAACTGGGGCTGGATTTATAAAATGTCAGATTATCACCATGTGGCAAATCTGGTGTATTACAAGATCATGTGGGAGGACGACCCGGATATCAGACCCTGGAAAGACAAATTCC
>DWUT01000135.1 GCA_019120615.1 Candidatus Mediterraneibacter norfolkensis | reverse complement strand
CGTGATATGTGTGAATTTTACGAAGTTCCAATTTGTTTTTACGGAGATAAAGATACCTTAGGGCATGCAATGGGAAAAGAATTCCGTGCATCTCTGGCGATATTGGACGAAGGATTTGCAAGGGGAATTCTAAAAGAGCTGAAAAACCGTGAGAGTATTGCATAAAGGAGGTAGTTGAATATGACAAAATTGAGGGTGCATGAACTTGCAAAAGAACTGAACATGGATAATAAAGAGCTTCTGGATATCCTGAAGTCAAAAAATATTGATGTAAAGAGCCATGCGAGTACGGTTGAGGAAACTGTGGCAGATGAGATCCGCAGGGAACTGTCCGGAAACAGCGCTTCCGCGAAGAGCGAAGATGCGCAGGCGGAGAAGCCGGCTGAAAAACAGTCGGAGAAAGATGCGGCGCCGAAGAAGAAAAATCTGGCGTTTGTGATCCGTCCTCAGAACTCCAAGAACAGCAGCCGGCTTCAGGGCAAACGCCCGGCACGTCCGGCCCAGGGCGGCAGATCCGGAGGAGAAGGAAGACCTGCACGCCCGGCAGGGGAAGGCAGACCGGCTCGGCCGTCAGGAGAGGGAAGAGCGGCGCGCCCGGCGGGAGAAGGCAGGCCCGCACGTCCGGCAGGGGAAGGCAGACCGGTTCGTCAGGAGAGACCTGTGCAGAGACAGCGCCAGAACGAGGAGTCTCGGGCTCCGCGTCAGGAGAGGGGCGGCCAGGGAACGGCCCGCCAGGAGAGACCTGCGCAGAGCGGAGCACGTCCTTCCGGGGAAAACAGAGGTCCCCGTCAGGAGAGAGGAGAAAGAGCAGGGCAGGGCCAGCGTGCCAACAGAGAGGGCAGAGGGCCGCGTCAGGAGAGAGGCGGCCGCGACCAGCACTTCGGAGGTCAGGGAACACGCTCAGGCGGCGGACAGCGCGGCGACAGAAGAGGAGACACAAGGCGTGATGATTCCATGAGTTCTCCGATGATGGAACAGCAGAAGAGTCAGAGGAACAAGGCGAAGGATAAAGAACGGGATAATAAGAAAAAAGAATACAGAGATGAGGCTTTCGAAGGAAAAGCGGCAAAGAAGGGCAAGAAGCAGAAACAGACAGCAGAGGTGAAGAAACCGCAGCCGAAGCCGGAGAAGAAGGAGGAGCAGATCAAGCAGATCGTGATTCCGGAAGTCCTTACGATCAAAGAGCTTGCCGACAAGATGAAGATCGTTCCGTCCGTGATCGTGAAGAAACTCTTCCTTCAGGGCAAGGTCGTTACGGTGAATCAGGAGATCGATTTCGACACAGCGGAAGAGATCGCAATGGAGTTTGATGTCCTCTGCGAGAAGGAAGAGGTTGTTGATGTGATCGAGGAGCTGCTCAAAGAGGACGAGGAAGACGAGAGCCTGATGGTGAAGCGTCCGCCGGTTGTCTGTGTCATGGGGCATGTTGACCATGGCAAGACGTCTCTCCTTGACGCGATCCGCCATACCAATGTGACAGACCGCGAGGCAGGCGGAATCACTCAGCACATCGGTGCTTATGTTGTGGAAGTCAACGGGGAGAAGATCACCTTCCTTGATACGCCAGGACATGAAGCCTTCACAGCGATGCGTATGCGCGGCGCCAACTCTACCGATATCGCGATCCTTGTCGTTGCGGCGGACGACGGTGTGATGCCTCAGACTGTGGAGGCCATCAATCATGCGAAGGCTGCCGGGGTGGAGATCATCGTTGCCATCAATAAGATCGATAAGCCCGGAGCAAATGTGGAGAGGGTAAAACAGGAACTGACAGAGTACGAACTGATTCCGGAAGATTGGGGCGGAAGCACTGTCTTCGTTCCGGTATCCGCACACACGAAGGAGGGGATTCCGGAACTTCTGGAAATGATACTTCTTACAGCAGAAGTGATGGAATTGAAAGCGAATCCGAACCGCGCGGCGAGAGGGCTTGTCATTGAGGCGGAACTGGATAAAGGAAAAGGATCCGTTGCGACCGTGCTCGTACAGAAGGGAACACTTCATGTGGGAGACGCCATTGCGGCGGGAAGCGCCCACGGCCGTGTCAGAGCGATGATGGACGACAGAGGAAGACGCGTCAAAGAGGCGGGGCCGTCCCAGCCGGTAGAGATCCTCGGACTCAACGATGTGCCGAATGCAGGCGAAGTGTTTGTGGGATGCGATTCCGAGAAAGAGGCAAGGAATTTCGCAGAAACCTTTATCGCGCAGAACAAGGTAAAACTGCTGGAGGAGACCAAGTCCAAGATGTCTCTGGACGATCTGTTCAACCAGATTAAGGAAGGAAATCTCAAAGAACTTAACATCGTTGTAAAGGCTGATGTCCAGGGATCTGTGGAAGCGATGAAGCAGAGCCTGCTCAAGCTGAGCAACGAAGAGGTGGTCGTCAAAGTCATCCACGGAGGTGTCGGAGCCATCAACGAGTCCGACGTGATCCTGGCTTCTGCGTCCAACGCGATCATCATCGGGTTCAACGTACGCCCGGACGCGACCGCAAAGGATATCGCGGAGCGTGAAGGAGTGGATATGAGGCTCTACAGAGTTATCTACGACGCTATCGAGGATGTGGAGGCAGCTATGAAGGGAATGCTGGATCCGGTCTTCGAGGAGAAAGTTTTAGGCCACGCGGAAGTGCGTCAGACATTCAAGGCGTCCGGAGTCGGAACCATCGCCGGCGCTTATGTGCAGGACGGTATCTTCGAGAGAGGATGCACCGCACGTCTTATCCGCGACGGAGTGGTGGTATTCGACGGAGCGCTGGCATCCCTCAAGAGATTTAAGGATGACGTCAAAGAAGTAAGAGCGGGATACGAATGCGGTTTCGTATTTGAAAACTATAATGACATCAAGGAAGGCGACCAGGTCGAGGCATATAAGATGGTCGAGATCGAGAGGAAATAACTTTCCCAGATCGTGAAGCAGGAAAGAAGGGGCAGCGATGAGAAAAAACAGTATAAAGAATACGAGGATCAATGCAGAGGTACTAAGAGAACTTAGCAATATTCTGCGCAGCGGCATCAAGGATCCGAGAGTGGCACCCATGACTTCCGTGGTAGCTGTGGAAGTGGCGCCGGACCTGAAGACGTGCAGGGCATATATCAGCGTGCTCGGGGACGAGAAGATGCAGCAGGATACCATCAAAGGGCTTCAGAGCGCGGAAGGGTATATCCGGCGGGAACTGGCACACAGTATCAACATGCGCAATACGCCGGAGATCAAATTTATCATGGACCAGTCCATAGAGTATGGAGTAAATATCAGCAGGAAGATTGACGAAGTGACAAGGGATTTGAAGAGAGATGGAGCTGATGAATAGCATGAAAATAAATCTGAATGAGGTATTAAAGGGGAAAAAGAGAGTCGCTCTGGGCGGGCATGTCCGCCCGGACGGCGACTGTGTCGGTTCCTGCCTCGGACTGTATATGTATCTGACAGAACAGTATCCCGGGACAGAGACGGACATCTATCTGGAAAAGGTGCCGGAGGCGTACACGATGATCCGGCATACGGATGAGGTGAAGAGTGAAGTCGGGGAAAACCAGGTCTACGATCTGTTTATCTGCCTGGACTGCGGGGATAAAAAGCGTCTCGGGTTTGCCGAGTCTCTGTTTGAAAATGCGAAAGAGACTCTGTGCATCGATCACCATGTAAGCAATGAGGCTTTCGCTGACTACAACTACATAGTTCCCGAGGCAAGCTCCACATCAGAGCTTGTGTACACTCTCGTGGACAGAGAGAAGATCAGCAGAGAGATGGCGGAGGCGCTCTACATGGGGATCGCCCACGACACCGGTGTGTTCCAGTATTCCTGCACCTCTCCGGAGACCATGGAGATCGCGGCAGATCTGATGCGCAAAGGGGTCAATGGAAGCGAGATCATCGATAAGACATATTATGAGAAGACTTATATCCAGAACCAGATCCTGGGAAGGGCTCTTCTGGAGAGTATGCTGATCCTTGACAAGCGGTGCATCGTTTCTGTGGTGAGACAGAAAGAGATGGAATTCTTCCAGGCGGTGCCGGCGGATCTGGAGGGGATCGTAAGCCAGCTCAGACAGACAAAAGGCGTGGAGGTGGCCATGTTCCTGCACGAGCTTTCTCCCCAGGTATTCAAGGTCAGCCTGCGTTCCAAGGGGAAAGTGGATGTAAGCGAGATTGCTTCCTACTTTGGCGGAGGCGGACACGTCAGAGCGGCAGGGGTTACGATGCACGGGTCCAGTCATGACGTGATCAACAATATTACAGGCAGAATCGTACTCCAGCTTGACCATGCGGAAAGTGAAGACGAGGAAGGAGAGACGGCAGAGCAGGAGAAGACCTCCGCCGTGTAGGGCATGATCAACGGAATACTGAATATATACAAGGAAAAGGGATATACTTCCCATGATGTTGTCGCCAGACTTCGGAAGATCACCGGTCAGAAGAAGATCGGGCATACAGGTACGCTGGATCCGGATGCGGAGGGCGTGCTTCCGGTCTGTCTCGGAAAAGCGACAAAGGTCTGTGATCTGCTCACAGACAGAGACAAGACCTATGAGGCGGTGCTCCTTCTGGGGAGGACGACAGATACCCAGGATACTTCGGGAACCGTGCTTGAGGAGAAACCCACGGAAGGGATCACACCGGAACAGACTGCGGCGTGCATATGCGGATTCGAGGGCGAGTACGATCAGATTCCGCCCATGTATTCAGCGCTGAAGATAAACGGCAGAAAGCTCTATGAACTTGCAAGGGAAGGAAAGACCGTGGAGAGAAAGAGCCGCCGGGTTACGATCCACAGGATCCGGATCCTTGAGATGGATCTGCCCCGCGTGAAGATGGAGGTGGACTGTTCAAAAGGCACTTATATCCGGACGATGTGCCAGGATATCGGAGACAGACTGGGAACAGGCGGATGCATGGAACGTCTTGTCCGGACCCGTTCCGGCTGTTTTGAGATCGGAGCAGCCAGGCGGCTGGATGAGGTCGCGGAGATCGTTCAGGATGGACGGCTCAGGGAGATCCTGATTCCCCTTGACAGTGTGTTTGCGGACCTGCCGGAGGGGGATGTGTCAGGCCGGGAGGCGCAGAAGGCTTTTAACGGCAATCCTCTTTCAAAGAAAGGTTTGAGAATTCAGAAAGAGCCGGAACCGGGGGAAAGGTACAGGATCTATGATCCGGACGGACACTTTATCGGAATCTACTGGTATGACGCCGATAAAATGCGCTTTGAACTTGAAAAAATGTTCCTGGATCCGGATGAGATAAGTTCCGGCAGGAAGAACTGAAGGGAAACACATGCAGTACATTACAGGAATCGAATCTTATGACAGCGCGGAAAGGACCGCGGTGACTCTCGGAAAGTTTGACGGACTTCACCGTGGGCATCAGAAGCTTGTGGATAAGATCAGAGAATATGAAAAAGAGGGGTGCAGAAGCGTTCTCTGCGCGTTTGACATGGAAAGGGATTCGCTGCTGACCCACGAGGAACGGCGGGCAAAGCTGGAAGGGCAGATCGACTGCCTGATCCGCTATCCGTTCACGCCGGAACTGAGGATGATGGAGGCCGAGGACTTCATACGCGAGATCCTCTGTAAAAAGCTCCATGCGGCCCATGTGGTAGTGGGAACGGATTTCACATTCGGGTATCAGAAGAGAGGAAACGCGGAGTTCCTGCGAAAATATGCGGAAGAGTACGGATATGCCGTAGATGTGATCGAGAAAGAGAAATACGGGGACCGGGTTATCAGCAGTTCCTATATCCGGGAGGCCCTTGAGGTGGGAAACGTCCGGCTGGCCGAGAGACTTCTCGGTTACCCATATGAAATGACAGGCATCGTGGAGCACGGCAGACAGCTTGGCAGGACGCTGGGCTTTCCAACGATGAATATAGAGCCCCGTGGAAGGAAGATCCTGCCCCGGTTCGGTGTGTATGCCTGCAGGGTAAAGATTGAGGGAAAATGGTATCCCGGGATCGGAAACGCGGGGATCAAGCCGACTGTGACAGAGGAACATAAAAAACTTCTGGAAGTGTATGTATACGGATACGAAGGGGATGCATACGGAGAGGAGATCACGGTCAGATTCTGTGAGTTTGAGCGGCCGGAGACAAAATTTTCCAATGTGGAGGAACTTAAGAAACATGTCATGAACGACATGGACTTTGGAAGGAAATATTTTGGGCTGTAAAAGTTATAAAAATCTTTTAACAGCGTAAAAATTCCTTTACATCCGCGTTTTGCTGTGATATACTTTTTCAAGTATAAAATGAACCGGCGTTCGGTAACCGGACAGACTCCGACCGTTACTTAATGTCAGGCGTTTTGTAAGAGATATTAATTTAGGAGGATTAAAAAATGATCGCAAAAGAAAAGAAACAGGCTATCATCAAAGAGTATGGAAGAAGCGAGGGAGACACAGGATCTCCGGAGGTACAGATCGCCATCCTGACAGCAAGGATCAACGAGCTGACAGAGCACTTTAAGGCAAACCCGAAGGATCATCACTCCAGAAGAGGACTTCTGAAGATGGTTGGACAGAGAAGAGGTCTTCTTGCATACCTTAAGAAAATTGATATCGAGAGATATCGTTCCCTGATCGAGAGACTTGGGCTCAGAAAATAATCAGAGGATACTGACTGCGCACCGGCGGGATACTGCCGGGAGCGCAGTTTTTCTGTTTAAAATCAGTTCCGGAAAGCTGGTATACCGATTGCCTCCTCCCTGCCAACAGCTTAGGCAGCAAGACAGGAAATAAATATTTTAAATATATTTGCGTATCCGCTGATGATATGCTACAATAATTAAGATTGCGGGCAGATAAATGTAACCGAGACCACTGAAAAGTGTATTAGCGGCTCTTTAATATGTTTTTCAGTAGTTTCGGAGACGCCTGCCGGCAGGAAAAACCTTATAGATTCAGTGAGAAAAGGAGAAAGCCATGTACAAGAAATATGAGATGGAACTGGCCGGAAGGACACTCCGCGTGGACGTCGGCAGAGTTGCGAAGCAGGCGAACGGCGCAGTGCTGATGCACTACGGTGATACAACAGTTCTCTGTACTGCTACGGCGTCAGAGAAACCGAGGGAGGGAATCGACTTCTTCCCACTCAGTGTAGAATACAATGAGAGAATGTACGCAGTGGGCAAGATCCCGGGAGGATTCAACAAGAGAGAGGGAAAGGCATCCGAGAACGCGATCCTGACAGACCGTGTCATCGACCGTCCTATGCGCCCGCTGTTCCCGAAGGACTATAGAAATGACGTGACACTGGAAAACCTGGTCATGTCAGTAGATCAGGACTGCAGTCCGGAACTGACGGCCATGCTGGGGGCTGCCATTGCGACAAGCATTTCCGATATCCCCTTTGACGGACCGATCTCTACCACACAGGTAGGGCTGGTTGAGGGCGAGTTTGTCTTCAACCCGACTTCTGCTCAGAGAGAGGTATCCGACCTTACCCTGACCGTCGCTTCCACAAAGGAGAAGGTCATCATGATCGAGGCAGGTGCTAACGAAGTGCCGGAGGATAAGATGATCGAGGCGATCTTCGCGGCGCATGAGCTGAACCAGAAAGTGATCGCGTTCATTGATACCATTGTCGCAGAGTGTGGTAAGCCGAAACATAAGTATCAGCACTTCTCTGTTCCGGAAGAGCTTTTCGAGGCAATCAAAGGGATCGTTCCCCCGGAGGAGATGGAGCAGGCTGTATTTACAGACGACAAGCAGACAAGAGAAGAAAATATCCGCGTCGTGACAGAGAAGCTGGAGGAGGCTTTCGCTGACAAAGAGGAGTGGCTTGACGTCCTCGGGGAAGCAGTTTACCAGTATCAGAAGAAGACAGTCAGAAAAATGATCCTGAAAGATCACAAACGTCCCGATGGGCGCGCTATTGATCAGATCAGACCCCTTGCGGCGGAAGTTGACCTGATTCCGAGAGTGCACGGATCCGCCATGTTCACAAGAGGACAGACTCAGATCTGCAACGTGACCACACTGGCGCCCCTTTCCGAGGCACAGAGACTGGACGGTCTTGACGAGAACGAGACCTCTAAGAGATATATGCACCACTACAATTTCCCGTCCTATTCTGTCGGTGAGACAAAACCGTCAAGAGGGCCGGGACGCCGTGAGATCGGTCACGGAGCCCTTGCAGAGAAAGCGCTGATCCCGGTACTCCCCAGCGAGTCCGAGTTCCCCTATGCCATCCGCACGGTTTCCGAGACGTTTGAGTCCAACGGTTCCACATCCCAGGCCAGCGTCTGCGCGTCCAGCATGTCCCTGATGGCTGCCGGCGTGCCGATCAGGGCAGCGGTTGCGGGAATCTCCGCAGGACTTGTGACAGGGGAGACAGACGACGATTATCTCGTGCTGACAGATATCCAGGGACTGGAAGATTTCTTCGGCGATATGGACTTCAAGGTTGCAGGTACCCATAAAGGTATCACAGCGATCCAGATGGATATTAAGATCCATGGACTGACAAGACCGATCATTGAGGAGGCTATCGCCGCGACGAAGAAGGCAAGAACTTATATCATCGACGAGGTGATGAACAAAGCTATCGCTGAGCCGAGACCGGAGGTCGGACCGTATGCTCCGAAGATCATCCAGATGCAGATCGATCCTCAGAAGATCGGTGATGTGGTAGGCCAGAGAGGAAAGACCATCAACGCTATCATTGAGGAGACAGGCGTTAAGATCGACATCGAGGACGATGGCTCTGTATCCATCTGCGGCACGGAGAAGGAAGCAATGGACAAGGCAGCGAAACTGATCCACACGATCGTGACCGACTTTGAGGCGGGGCAGGTGTTCGAAGGAAAAGTTGTCAGCATCAAAGAGTTCGGCGCATTCCTCGAGTTCGCGCCGGGAAAAGAAGGGCTTGTACACATCTCCAAGATCTCCAAAAAGAGAGTGGATAAGGTAGAAGACGTCCTCTCTCTGGGCGATGTAGTGAAGGTTGTATGCCTCGGCAAGGATAAGATGGGAAGATTCAGCTTCAGTATGAGAGACGTGGCAGAGTAAGAGACGAACATCTGAAAAGCTGAACTGATAAAAATGAGATAAGCGGCGGGACCTGACAGGCAGGTCCTGAAGCAGAAGCCGGAAGGGCAGGAACCGATCAGAATGTGATTGTTTCCTGTTCCTCCGGCTTTTATAATAGTCTTATACGGAGGTGCATGGATATGGAACAGATGACATTGTTTGACAATAACCGGGTCACCACTCCCCTGGCCAGCAGGCTGCGGCCTGCGTCGCTGGATGAGTTCGTGGGGCAGGAGCATCTGGTTGGGGAGGGGAAGATCCTGCGTCAGCTCATCGAACGGGATCAGATCTCGTCCATGATCTTCTGGGGACCGCCCGGAGTGGGAAAGACTACTCTTGCCAGTATTATTGCCGGGAAGACAAAATCGGAGTTTATCAATTTCAGTGCGGTGACGAGCGGGATCAAAGAGATCAAGGAAGTGATGAACCGGGCGGAGCAAAGCCGCAGGGTAGGGATCCGCACCGTTCTCTTCGTGGATGAGATCCACCGATTCAACAAGGCACAGCAGGACGCCTTCCTGCCGTATGTGGAGCGGGGAAGCATCGTTCTGATCGGAGCAACGACAGAGAACCCTTCCTTCGAGATTAACGCGGCGCTCCTGTCCAGATGCCGGGTCTTCGTCCTGAAGACGCTGGAAGAAAAAGACCTGGAAAAGCTCCTGCGGCATGCACTGACAAGCTCGTCAGGATTCGGCGGGCAGAATGTGAGGATTTCAGAGGAAGGGATCCGCGCCATCGCCGGGTTTGCAAACGGGGATGCAAGGACCGCCCTCAATACGCTGGAAATGGCGGTTTTAAACGGAGAGATCAGCGCGGAAGGGATCACGGTGACAGACCCGGCTCTTGAGCAGTGCATCAGCCGGAAGTCACTGCTGTATGACAAGACCGGGGAGGAGCATTATAATCTGATCTCCGCGCTCCACAAGTCTATGCGCAATAGCGATCCGGACGCCGCCATCTACTGGATGATGCGGATGCTGGAAGGTGGGGAAGATCCGCTGTATATTGCAAGGAGGCTGATCCGTTTCGCCAGCGAGGACATAGGCATGGCGGACAGCAATGCGCTCTCTGTCGCCGTGGCGGCATATCAGGCGTGTCACTTTCTGGGGATGCCGGAGTGTGATGTGCATCTGACCCATGCGGTGGTCTACTTGTCCATGGCGCCAAAATCCAATGCGCTGTACACGGCCTGCGAGGAGTGCAAAAAGGATGTCAGGACTCTACGGGCCGAGCCGGTGCCCCTTCAGATCCGGAACGGCGTGACCGGACTGATGAAGGACCTGGGATACGGGAGGGGTTACGAATACGCCCATGACACAGAAGAGAAGCTGACCCATATGCAATGCATGCCGGACAGCTTGAAAGAACGGACATACTATCATCCAACCACCCAGGGGCAGGAGGCGGAGACAGCAGAGCGCCTGGAGAAGATTAAAAAGTTTCGTCTTGACGAAGATGGGAAGAAAGACGGGCAAAACTGAAAGAGTACAAAGCATTATCGCTGGGGCGATAGTGCTTTTTTGTGCGGTTAGACTGCTGAACACGAGATTTTACCACCTGTAGATTGTGAAATTTTCACAAAATTCAAAAAACTCCTTAATTTTCGGGGGGGGTCGATATAGTTATTAGACAGGACAGAGAAATGTAATGAATTATTAGAAAATTTGTCGTTCTGACAATCTTTTTAAAATCGTCCTGTCAAATGAGAAAGGGGAAAAGACAATGCTCTCACTTGGAAGAAATCCGGGAGAATACATCATGATCGGAGACGATATCGTTGTACAGGTGATCTCCATGGACGGAACCATGCGGCTTGCCGTAGAAGCACCGAAGGATGTGAAGGTGGTGCGGGGAGAGGTATATGAGCAGAGTCATCCCATGCCGGCTTGCATCCGCAGATCTTCGAAACACAGAAGCGGGAAAAAGGACCGGGGATAACCAGGATTTCACCATATTTTGTGTTTAGGCGCCAGCGCGGGATGTGATGAAATAAATAAAAAGCAGGGGAAAAGGACAGCCCCTAAGAAAGTACATGGAGGTAATTTAATATGAGAATTCAGCACAATATCGCGGCACTTAATTCCTATCGTAACTTAACAAACAATAACAGCGCAGTTTCCAAAAACCTGGAGAAACTGTCTTCCGGTTATGCAATCAACCGTGCAGGTGATGATGCGGCAGGACTCGCTATTTCCGAGAAAATGCGCGCTCAGATCACAGGTCTTGAGACAGCACAGAAGAATGCAAACGACGGTATCTCTCTTGTGCAGACAGCAGAGGGTGCTCTGACAGAAGTACACTCCATGCTGAACCGTATGGTAGAGCTGGCAGA